>JBLHKE010000026.1:0-23899 GCA_047619485.1 Verrucomicrobiales bacterium
GGGTTGATCACGCTGAGTTTCTGGCTGCGGCGTGCGGTGTTCCTGAAGGACATGGCGCCGGGGGATCGCTTCATGGATCGCTACGATTTTCCGTTGCGGAGGTTTGATCACAGTCTGGCGACATGGCCGGTGGTGGCGTCAGCTTGCTTCCTGACGGCGAAGATCGTTGTGCGCAATGTCCCATGGTATCTCAACGGGCAGACGCTCGATGTGTTGTTCGGGCTGGCGTTGGTCGCCTGCGCGCTCGTGTGCGGTATGCTGGCAGTCTATTTTCGTAAGTCGCAGCCGCTGCCGGCGATCATTGTGCAGGTTGGATTGCTGCTGCTGTTGATCTCGAATTTCGCCCTGTTCGATCGCCTTGCCTGGAATCTCGAACTCGCCTGGCGCTGGGGAACCTTCTTGATGGTCGCGATCGCGATTTATCTAGGATGCCGCGTTGCCCTCCGGCGCTGGCAATGGATGGAACGGACGTTGGTGAGGCCGATCTTCTGGGGGGTGGCATTCTGGTCCGTGATTGCCGGGTGGGTGGCGATCTGGGAGATGGTGAGCCGTGGGGATCTTAGCCCGCCGATGGGTGGTCTGGTCATTCTGTTAATCGGGTTGCTGGTCTGGCTGGAACTTGGGGTGAAAAAGTGGGTGCATGGCGTGGTTCTGTTCATCCTAGCTTGGACGGCCGTCATCGCGAAATTTGGCGGCAGTGTCGACCACGCGCTGTGGGTTCCGGCTGCGATCTTAATCGGGGGCACCGCGGTGGAATTTTTTGCCAGTATGGAGAAAAAATTGCGACCACTGATCAGGGTCGAAGTGTGGTTGGCCACCCTGTGCGTGATTCTGATCGGGGTGATCGAGATCTCGGGTTTTGATGGCAGCGTTGGGATCTTGGTCGTCGTCGCGATGGGGCTCGCTGCGCGGGCGCATCGCTCGACACCGTTGGCGGTGCTGGCGATCTGGTTGGGGTTCCTCGCTGCGATCGGGGGGCTTGGAATCGAATTGGATCTGGTGACGAAGTCTGGCGGGCTTGCCCTGCTGTTGGCCGCCTCCATTCCGATCGGTTGGTGGCTGCTCGAGCGCCACCCGGTTTACCTCAAGGGCGCGCGGCCGCAGCGGCCGTTCCAGGTCTCTACTTGCTGGGTGCTCGTGGTGGCGTCGGTGCTTGCTGCGGTCTATTCAATCGTCGGCTACGAGTCCGCGAAATGGGGGATCGCATCAATTGACTTCCGCCTCCCGGTGCTGGCGCTCGCCGCGCTGGTGGTGCTGGCGGTCGCGCTGGAGAGTGTGGAGTTCGGCTGGCTCGCGTTGCTGGTGTCGGTGCAAGTCGGCGCACGCTTTGCAGATGATCGGCTCGGTGCCGTGGAAGGGCTGGATCCTTGGCTGATGGTGGCGATCGGGATGTCGATGAGCCTGTTGGGATTGATGGCGATCGATGATCTACGCCGCACGAGGCGCGTCAGGCGCTTCACCAACGACGGTGGTTCGGGGTTGGGATTGGGAATCTTGGCGGCGCTAGTGGTCAACTTCGAGCTGTCGCGAGCCATGGAAGATGCTACCTGGTTGCCCCTGTTGGTGAGTGCGGTGATGGCCTACATTGCGGCGCGTGGGTTGCGGCGTGGCGGGCGACCGTTCGTCGCTGCATACCATGCGGCGCTAGTTCTGATGGGATGGTGCGCGGTGTTTGCGATCCCTAGCATGCGGCACTTTGAACTCGTCCTGGCCGGTGGGTTTCTCCCGGCTTTGTATTTCTGGTGGCGCGCCGAGCGCGGGGGGGCGGACCGCTATCGTCTCACTGCGCTGGTGCTGGCTGCCATGGCGGTGGGC
This sequence comes from Verrucomicrobiales bacterium, assembly GCA_047619485.1. Lineage (GTDB taxonomy): Bacteria > Verrucomicrobiota > Verrucomicrobiia > Verrucomicrobiales > DEV007 > JBLHKE01. The sequence continues at coordinate 1,816 of JBLHKE010000026.1, forward strand.
GGGTGGCTTATCCGAGATCTGCTTGGTCCGGTGTTGTTGGGGGTGCCTGAAATTCCCGATTCGTGGTTTCACTTCGGGGCACCGGTGGTGTTGTTGGCTGGGGTGATGGCGAAGCGATTACGCAGCGACGAGGGCGTGATGGCGATGATCGTTGGCAGCTTTTTCTGTGTGACCGCGATTCCGGTTCTGAGCCCGTTCGCCCATCCGATGGCCGCGGCGTGGGTGGCGATCGGGCTTGGCCACCTGTGGGTGGTGCTGGTCTCGATGCGCCAGTGGTTCGCTGCGCGTGGTGTGGTGCCATTCCTTGTCGTGGCGGCGCATGTGGCGATCATCTCTGCCCTGTTGCAGAGGCAACCTGACTCGGGCTCGGCGCTGCTGCTCTTGGGTGGTGCCACGCTCTTGTTCCATCTGGCATTCCGTTTGGAAAAGTACTGGTTGCACAGGTTGGCTTGTGCCGCGGTTTTGCTGGCACTGCACGTGGAGGTGGCGTGGGAGGATGTTCTCGGCGCTCATCAAGTGATTTGGGTTCTGTTAGGATTGTGGCTGATCAACCTGTTGTTCTACGATGCGGTCATCAGGCGTTGCGCTGCGGGCGGGCGCAATTTTCTGCCGCTTGTCCTCGGTGGGCTGGTGATGGGCCACGTCATCTGGATCCATGGGGCGGACACTTGGCAGGGTCTGTTGGCGGTCGTGCTCGGGGGCGGCTTGGCTGCGTTGACGCGTGCTTCAGAGCGGGTGAAACCTTGGTGTTTATTGCTGCTTGCGGTGCCGGTGTGGCTGACCTTTTTCGCGCTAGACGGGGGGATTTTGCCTCCGCTCGCAGCGGCGGCAGTGGCTTTGGCGATCGCCTGGTGGCTGCATGGTGCTGGTCGGCCAGTCGCTGGTGATCGCCTGCTACACTGGGCAATCGGGGATCTCGATGCGAATGGCGCCAGGCTGGCGGCGACCGTTAATTACGCTGCCTTAGCTATAGCGGCTGCGCTGCACTGGTGGCAGACATCTCGTGGGGATGCCTTTGGTTCGTTGGAATTGCTGCTGCTGTTGGGCATTTATCTGGCGATCGCGATCTCATTTGCGCTGCGCAGGCATTTTCTGCCGCCGCTGGTGGCGAGCCTGTTCGTGCAGGCATGTGCCTTCCTGATGTTCCACGCGCTGCGGGCGCAGCTGGTGATGACGACCGATCTCTGGCAGCCGGTGTATGACATCTGGGCGACGATCTTGGCGTCGTTCGTGTTGGTCGGCATACGCGAGATGCGCCCGATGGGGGGCGAACAGGCGCGCGCGTCGTTGGCGATTTCGCTGTGCCTGATGCCGCTCGCCGGGCTGGGAATCGTGGCGCAGCGCGGGTTGGACGCCGATGCGGCCCTGCTGGTCGTCGGGATCCAGTCGATGGTGTTCTCCTATCTTGGCCGTGGCCGGCGGGAATCGCCCTACAACTTCGTGGCGATCTCTGGCTTCGTGGCTTTTGTGATGATGGTTTTCTGGTCGAAACTGGAATTCCGGGTTGCGCACGCCTACGTCGTCCCGGCCGGGCTCGGCGTGCTGGCGCTGGTGCAGCTGTTCCACCGTATCATCCCGCCGGCGACCCGCAACGCGGTACGCCTGTTCACTCTGGTGGCGATGTTAGGGACGACCGCCTACACCGCGCTGCTCGATGACCGCTACCCGGTGGTGTTCCACCTGACGATGCTGGTGCTTTGCCTGGGCTGCATGGGGCTGGGTAGCCTGCTGCGCGTGCGGCTCTACCTCTACCTCGGTTTCGCTGGGCTGGTAGTCAACCTAGCCTCGATCCTGCACAAGGTGCTCGGGGCGATGGAGCGCGGTTCGCGCATGACAGTGATCGGTAGCCTGGTGCTGCTGGGCGGGATCGCTGTTCTGGCGACCGCCATCTATTACAAGACCCACCGGGGCGCGATGGATGCCCTGATCCAGCGCCTGCGCAGCAGGCTGGCGGCTTGGGAATAGCTAAGCTTTTAGGTTGCGTTTTTGCTCAGATTGCCGACTAATTACCGCTAAATGAACCGTTTTCCTGAATTCCAGACCGACCTGCTTTTTTCCGATTCTCCGCCTGCTGAGGCTGAGGCCAAGGTGGAGGGCACTGAGTCCCACGCCGCACCGGCTGCTGCGGACGAACACGGTGGTGGTCACACGGCGACGACGACTGAGCCGGCTCCACTCGCTCCCCAGATGCAGGGGGTTTTGGAAGAGCCGATCTCGAGTGGTCAGATCTGGATTCTGATCCTGTTCGGCTTTGCCGCCTTCTTGATGATCGTGGCGATGACCCGCTTCCAGAGCGACAAAGACTACGGCGATTAGTCGCGCAGTAACCAATCGATCGGTGAGATCCCTTCTGTCCCTGGTTCGTAGGGTTGTAGCTTTGCGGATCCGAGTTCGAGCATCCTCTTAATGCCGCCGTATTTTGCTCCGCCCGGTAGGAAATTCGGATCGCGGTAGTCGAGGAGGTTTCCAAACGAAAACTCTTCCAGTTGGATGCTGGCGCGATGGAAAGCATCGCCTCCGAGCATCCTAGCAGCCGCAGCGCTTGGGGCAGACGCTGAGAACGCGAGCAGACTGATACGTTTGGCACCTTGTTCATCGCGGATGAATTTGGCGGCGCTGAGGATATCATCGGTGCGCTGCACCAGCAGGCAGTCGTTGTAGCCGAGCGTGTAACCGGCGAACTCGCGCGGGTTCGACACTTTGCGCGATTGCTTCGTCCCTTGGAAGAGTGGTTCGATGGCGAAAACCGCGCGTTGTTTCGCCAACAGTTTGCGAACCTCATTCCTGGCCTTGCCGTCCTCGTTGAACAGGCTCTTGGTTCCCTCGGGATGCAGCCATAGAACCGTCTCCCCGTTCCAGTCGGCCGGTTGGAGGATGGTGGCGCGAACCTCTTCTTGATAGGTGGTGTTGTGCAGCGTTGCGTCCTTTCGGACGTAGCCATCGACTTGCGGCGCTTTCTGTTTTAGCTCGAGTTCGCAATCGCCGGCCAAGTCGATGTCGCGGCGAAAAATGGATCGAAACGCAATGCGCGAGTGTTGCTGACCGATCTCGGTGGTCTTGCGCCAGGTCTGGAGCAGCTGTCGTTCGAATTGATCACCGCCAGGCGGCTGCGGGTGTTCCTGGTTCCAGACGCTCATCTGTTCGCGTGTTAAGCGCTGGTAGTCGCGTTCTTCGATCGGCACGGCGTGGCCAAGCGCGAGGTGCTGGTTGAACCAGTGGTACATCGCGAGCCGAGTTGGTTGATTGTAGTTGTGCTTGAACTCGGTACGGTCGTGCAGCATGACCTTGTCGGGGGCGCCGAGCAGCGCGTAGAGTTTTTTGAGCTCCGGGAAACCTTTGGTCGACATCTCCTTCGTCCAGTCGTCGGCAGCGGACATGCCCTGTGGTTTCGGTGCGAACAGCGCGGCGAATTCGATGTTGCCGGTACCGACACGCAGCAGGGTGGCGTTCTCGCAGGTGCAGCCGCCCTGCATCGAGGTGGAGACCATGACTGCGGGGAAGGATACCGCGACGCGCGGGTCGATCGCTGCCAGCAACATCGACTGCGTGCCGCCGCCACTGCCGCCGGTGATCGCGAGACGCTCCGGATCGACATCGTCGAGCGTCTCGAGGAAATCGAGGGCGCGGATCGAGTTCCAGGTCTGCAATCCCATCACGCTCTGCAGGTGTGCCTCGGCCTGCGCGGAGTAGAGCCCCCAGTTGGTTTTGGTGTTCATCGAAAGCCGCTGCTTGGCGTGCTTGTGCGCGAGTTGGTAGCTCAGCTGGGTGCTGTCGGCATTGCCGATCATGTCGTAATGGAACACCACGCAACCGAGCCGCGCGAGCCCCACCGCGCGGGCTTGAAGGGGGCTGCGTCCGCCCTCGACGAACTGTTCCTCGCCGCGCTCGATCTGCGCGCGCGTGTTGGCCTCGCCGTTGTCATAGAATCGGCCGTCGTTCCAGTGACCGTGCGGGGAGAGGATGCCTGGGCGCTTTTTGCCGCCGCTCGCTTTTGGGCGGTAGAGATTTCCGGTCACGAAAAATCCAGGCAGGCTCTCGAAGTAGACTTTGGCAACCGTGTAGTCGCCGCGGTCGAGTTCGCCGTGGATGACGGCGTTGAGCGGCGTGCGCGCTGGTTCTGGGAAAATGCCGAGCGCGACACGTGTCTGTAAGCGCAGTTCGGTGGCGCGTTCCTCCCAAGCTTCGGCGGAGGCTGGGACTTGGAACGGGAAGTAGCCGTTGAGATCTTTAGGAGGCTTCAGCCGGTGGTCTTGGGCGAAGGAGGTGCTGAGCAGCAGTAGGGTAACGAGCAGTAGACTGGAGGTCCAGCTGCGGTAAGTCGTAACTTTGATCTCAAAATCGAAGCTTAACGTGCTAGGACTCCGTGCTTGGGCACTGCTCTTCGATTTTAAAATCGAAGTTACGCCATCGCCTGCGGCGACCGGATTTTCCGGTAGGCTCTGGCGCTTCGGTCTATGGTTGGTGATGGTTTTCATTTTTTTCCGATGCTGATCAAGCGGTTGAAGGTGCGCACATACATTTTCCCGTCGGCGACCGCCGGGGTGGCGAAAATCCCATCACCGAAGTCGTGTTTGCCGAGCACCACCATCTCGTCCTTGGCGGCGAGAGCCACCATTTCACCCTCGCGGCTGAAGCAGTAGATCTTGTCATCGATGATGATCGGCGAGGCGTAGGCCTCGCCGGTGACGCGTTCGTACCACAATTCTTCGCCGTCCTCCGGGTTGATGCAGGTCATCTGCCCTCCGTCGTTAAGAAGGAACATGTGCCCGCCGCGTGACACACCGCTCGGGACGTAGGGGACATGTTTCGATTTCGAAAACGTCTCTGCCGGCTTGCCGTCTTTCATATTGATACAGGTCGATTCGCGTCGCCCACCGCCGTTGCCGCCGGACGCGAACACGTAGTCGCCGCAGATCGTCGGCTTGCCGACGCAGCGCAAAGTGAAGCCCGGGTCGTGCTCCCATAACACCTTGCCACTATCGATCTCGAGGCAGGTCAAGCCGTGCGCCGTGCTCGCGTAGATCGCTCTGCCGTCGTCGATCATCGCCGGCGTGCCATACGCGGCCTTGTCGACCGTCGTGCGCGGTAGCTTCCACACCTGTTTACCGGTCTTCGCGTCGAGCGCGATGATGAAGCTCTCGCCCTTCTCCATCTGGTTGCCGAGCAGGACTTTCCCCTGGCTGACGACCGGCGACATCGCGCTGCCGTGGTTGGCAAAAAATTCACCGAGTTCCTTGCGCCACACCTCGTTGCCATCGTGGTCGCACGCCTGCAGGACGACCTTCGGCGTCGACCACGCGACATACACGTGATCTTCGTCGACCGCCGGCGTCGACGCCGAGTAATCGTTGAACTTGTGCTTGCCGGTCGGGTCGAAGGTCTCGTCTTTTTTCCAGATCACCGCGCCATCCTTGGTGCCCAGGCAAACGATCGAACGGGCGCCCTCCATGCCGCGGTCGGTGGTCGTGACGAATACCTTATCCCCCCAGACGACCGGGGATGAATGGCCGGTGCCGGGGAGCTTGACATCCCAGTTGTAGTCGGACTTTTCCAGCTCCACCGGAATGCTTTTTGCATCGCTGACGCCACGCCCGTCCTTGCCGTGGAAGTTGGCCCATTCCTGTGCGCTGAGGCTCAGCGAGGAGAGGCTGAGGAGTCCGATCGTGATTGGCAGAGGTAGAAGTCTCATGTCGCAAGACTATCGGTTCGGCGGAAAGCTCGCAAGGATTGATCCAGACCGAAAAGCGCGCTAGGATCGTAACCGTTACTCCCTAAAAGACGAAACTATGAGCACCACTGTGACCCCGATCGAAAACCTCCCAGATTCCAAAGGCCACTTCGGCACCTACGGCGGCATGTTTGTCCCCGAGACGCTGATGGCGGCGCTGGCGGAGCTGACGGCTGAATACGAAGCCGCACGCAAGGATCCGGCCTTTGAGGTTGAGCTCGACCACCTGCTGAAAGAGTATGTCGGTCGGCCGACGCCACTGACTTTTGCCGAGCGGATGACGGATAAGCTCGGCGGTGCGAAAATTTATCTCAAGCGGGAGGATCTTCTCCACACCGGTGCGCACAAAATCAACAACGCGATCGGCCAGATCCTGTTGGCCAAGCGGCTCGGCAAGAGCCGCATCATCGCCGAGACCGGCGCCGGTCAGCACGGGGTCGCCACCGCGACGGTCTGCGCGCGCTTCGGCTTCGACTGCACGATCTACATGGGTGAGGTCGACATGAAGCGCCAGGCGCTCAACGTCGCGCGCATGCGCTTCCTCGGTGCGAAGGTCGTCCCGGTGACCGCCGGGCAGGCGACACTCAAAGAGGCGGTCAACGAGGCGATGCGCGATTGGGTGACCAACGTGCGCACCACCCACTACATTCTTGGATCAGCGTTAGGATCGCACCCGTTCCCTATGATGGTGCGCGACTTCCACCGCGTGATCGGCGTCGAGGCGCGCGAGCAGATCCTCGAGCGCGAGGGGCGACTGCCAGACATGCTGATCGCCTGCGTCGGCGGCGGATCGAACTCGATCGGCCTGTTCCACCCGTTCTTGAACGATGAGGGTGTGCGCATGGTCGGGGTCGAGGCGGGAGGCGAGGGGATCAAACCCGGCCGTCACGCCGCGCGCTTCCAGGGCGGTAAACTCGGCGTCCTCCAGGGGACGAAGACCTACCTGCTCGCAGACGACGACGGTCAGATTGAACTCACCCACTCAGTTTCCGCGGGCCTCGACTACGCGGCTGTCGGCCCCGAGCACGCCTACTTGCGAGATCTCGGCCGGGTCGAATACGAGTATGCGACGGACGACGAGGCGTTGGAGGCCTTCCAGGAGCTATCGAGAATGGAGGGCATCATCCCAGCGCTGGAGACCTCGCACGCGATTGCCCAGGTGATGAAATCCGCGCCCGAGCTCGGGGCGGGTAAGTTGATCATTGTCAATTGCTCTGGTAGGGGAGATAAGGATGTTGCGCAGGCTGCCGAGTTTATCTTTGGAGAGAAGATCATGGCCTAGCGCCCACCGTTCAAAATGAAATAGCATTCACATGAAGCCCAAACCAATCCTCACTCTTGTACTGCTCCTAACCTTCACGCTGACGACGGCCTTCTTTGCGCCGCCGAGCCGAGCGGATGGCGATGAAGATGATGACCCGAAGGCGGTCGAGGAAGAGGAGGGCGCCGGGGGCGCGATTCCTGTTGCGGAGTTTGATCGTATCAAGGCGCTGGTGAAGAAAGCCGCGATCGTCCATGGGAAGATCTCAGAGGTGAAGACATTCAAAACCAGCGGCCACGCCCTGCTGAAGTTCGAAGGTTCGGAGGTGGCGGTCTTCATCCGCAAGGAAAGCCTCGATGAGGACCTGCCGTGGTTCCTCGACCAACGTGTTGGCAAAGAGGTCTACGTCGCCGGGCAGGTGAAGATGTTCCGGGATCAGCTGGAGATCGTGATTGTCAGCCCGAAGCAGATCTCGGATTCGCCCAACGGCTTCGATCTCGCAAACATTCCGTTGCCGGAAACAACTAAGAAGTCGAGCTCGACGACGAAAAAGAAGAAGCCGACCGCGGTCAAGGGAGCCTTCACGCCGGGGAACAAAGATCTCCCGGATCTGCCGCTACTATTGGAGGAGAGTTCGGTGCAGACGGTGGTGTTCTATATCCGGGATACCGGCATGAAGGTGAAAGAAGACCCCTACAGCCTGCCGAGGGACTACCTCGATACGACGGTCGCTCCAGTCACTGCGACGGTGACGAAGGCGGAGGGGACAGGCCCGATGCAGGTGGTTTTTAAGAAGCCTGACGATGGCAGCAAGAAGGAGATCCAGACGGTGATCGACCTGCTGGCAGAACACTACGGCAAGTGGCCACAGGACAAGGTGTTGACCTTCGATGTCGATTTCGACTCGCGCGAGTTTTTCGACGATCCATCTTCGCTGGTGATCGTTGGCCTGGTAGACTCGCTGGTCACCGGCAAGCCGCTTGCTCCGAACCTGGTGATCATGGGTGATCTCGCCGATGATGGGTCGACCGTCGCCCCGCGTGGCAATGTCGATTCCGAGCTACCGCTCAGCAAGGTCATCAAGGCGGTCTCTGAGGCCGCTGGGGAGGGGGCGCGACTCGTCTGTTCCGAGATCAGCATTGAACAGCTCAACGATCTTGCGCTCGATGGTGATTGGGAGGCGCTGGCGGGTGTCACCGCCCTGATGGCGCCGACGATGAAGGATGCGCTGCAGCTGATGTTCCCAGAGCCAGGTGGCGAACTGGAGACGGCTCTGGCCGGATTCGATCAGGCTCAGGGCGTGATTAAGAAGAGCGGTTCGGGGATGGTGAAGAACAGTCATGTCCAACAGCGTGTCATGGCAGCCGGCAAGGCGTGGTCAAAAAATATTAGCGCCGGCTACTACGCGTTCTACGCGCGTGGGAAAGTCCCGCGCAGCTACTCGCTTCCTTACACTTTTCACGTGATCAACGAGTTGCACAACAAGCTGCGCTTCATGCAGCTCGCGCCGCCGCCCGAGCCGAAGGATCGCTTGCGCGAGATCGCGACGAAACTCAAAGAGATGAAGCCGAAGATCCACCCTGACCTGTCGAAGTTGATCCGGGGGATCAGCGACTTCGAGAGCGAGGTATCGTCCTCGGTATTGCGGCCGCGCGATGGTCGTGCGAAGGAGCGCCAAGAGGAGAAAATCAAGAAGACTGACGAAGAGGTGAGCGCCGAGCTGAAGGCGCTTGAAACGAAGATTTCCGGTGGGGGCGGTGAAGATGTTTTCGGTGACGAATAAACTTCTCCCTTGAGCTCAATACTCGAGATTCGCGGGGCGACCGTCTACCGCCAGCTCAATCGCGTCTTCCACGGGCTCGATCTTGTGATCGGCGCGGGCTGCCACACGGCGATCCTCGGTCCGAACGGTGCCGGGAAATCCACGTTGCTTAAATTGCTCACCCGCGAGCTCTATCCAGTCCACGATCCGGACACCGTGTTGCGCCTTTTCGGCAAGGTGCGCTGGAATGTTTGGGAGCTGCGCCAGCGGCTCGGCATTGTCTCTCACGACTTGCAGACGCGCCACCTCGGCAATCCGATCGGGCGGCACGTGATCCTCTCCGGCTACCACTCGAGCATCGGGATCGCCTCGCACCACGAGTATGCTCGCGAACAACTCACGCATGCGGATGAGCTCATGGAGCGGCTCGGTGTTGCACATTTACATGATCGCCAGTTCGCCAGCATGTCGACTGGTGAGCAGCGCCGGTTCTTGCTCGGGAGAGCGCTGGTGCACGACCCGGAAGTGTTAGTGTTAGACGAACCGACCAGCGGTCTCGACCTGCGCGCGATGTTTCAGTATTTGCAACTCGTGCGCGATCTGATCGCGGCGGGGAAGACGATCATCCTCGTCACGCACCACATCCACGAGATCCCACCAGAGATCGAACGCATCGTCCTGATCAAGGGCGGCGAAGTGGTGGCCGATGGGGAAAAATCCGAAATTTTGACCAAAAAGCGGCTCGCGGGATTGTTCGAGACCGATCTCGAGATCGCACAGGTGAACGGCTACTACCAGGCGATGCCAGCAGAAAAAAAACCAAACTAGCGCTTGCCTAAATTAAATTTTCAGGAAATATTGAAAATAGTGAAACCGGAAGACAGCAAGGCAAACAAGACTGACCTCGAACTCGAGGCGGCGCGTGATGAGTTTGTCACCCAGTGGGGGGCGATCGGTGGCGCTTGGGGGATCAACCGCACGATGGCTCAGATCCACGCCCTGCTGCTCACTAGCCCGGAGCCGCTGAGCACGGATGAGGTGATGGCGGAGTTGAAGATCAGCCGTGGCAACGCCCATGCGAACCTGCGCGACCTCGTCGGCTGGGGATTGATCCGCAGCGTGATCCGCAAGGGTGAGCGCAAGGAATACTTTGAGGCTGAGAAGGACGCGTGGCGGATGTTTTGTACGATCGCCCGCGAGCGCAAACGTCGCGAGATCGCGCCAGCGCTCGAGGTGCTGGCCGACTGCAACCAGCGCACCAAGGGGCTGAAGAGTGCTGAGGCCAAGGAATTCTCGAAGCAGATCGCCGACATCGCTGAGCACATGGCGCTTTTTGACAAAGTGTTAGATAGGGTGGCGTCCTCGGAGCACAGCCGCTTCCTTAAGTGGACGGCGAAGTTGATGACCTGATCCCCGGGTGAGGCACCGGCCTCGCCAATCCCTTCCAAGATTGAAACACCGAACATAAAAATTTTCTCATAAACTTTCAATATTTCCTGAAACTCCAATAAATAACGGAACAAAAAACACCAAAACAAGAAAGAAATAGAACCATGGACTACACCGTCATCACCTACAGCCTCTATCTAGTCATCGCGCTCGGCGTCACCATCTGGGTGGCACGCACCCTGCACCACAGCGGCCGGGTTTTTCTGGTCGACTGTTTCCGCGGCAATGAGGAGTTGGCGGACTCGGTCAACCACCTGTTAGTCGTCGGCTTCTACCTGGTGAACGTCGGCTTCGTGACGCTCTTCCTCAAGGTCGCGTTCCCGGTGGAGACGCCGACGGGAGTGTTCGAGGCACTCAGCGGGAAGATCGGCACGGTGCTGCTGGTTCTCGGAGGCATGCACTTCTGGAACATCTGGCTGTTCAACAAACTGAGGAAGCGCACGGTCATCGAAGATGCCCCGCCACCGGTGGCTCCGACCACCGACGTCTTTAGCCGATAGCCAGAAACTTTGATGGAGTGTCCGCTGGAAGAAGCCGGCGGGTGCTCCCAACCAGACGAAAAGATGAAAATACAAACTGAAACCGAAGCGAAACGGGACGCCCCCGTAAAGGCGCTCGCAGTCTTTTTTGATCAGGACTGCAATCTCTGCGGCGCCTGTCGGCGCTGGCTGATGGCGCAGGACAAGTACATCCCACTCGAGTTCATGGCCTACCAGTCGCGGCGGGCGCGGGAGATTTGCCCTAGGCTGGCCGAGCTGAACCCGGATAAAGAGATCGTGGTGATGGCAGACAACGGCCAGATCTACCAGGGCGGAAGTGCCTGGATCATGTGCCTCTACGCGCTGCGGAAATACCGCGAACTCTCGATGAAACTAGCGCACCCGATGTTGCTACCGCTCGCGAAGAAGATGTGCCACGTGGTATCGTCGCGTCGCATGAGCCTGTCGCGCATGTTCCGCTCGAGCCGCGAGGAGCTGGCGCGCGAGCTGATCGAAGCAGAAGCAGAGGGCGCGACGAAGTGCGAGAACGGCGGCTGCGAGCTGTGAGTTTGATCGTAAACCGGGTAATCCTGCCCAGTTCGATCCGCAGCGCGCAGGAGTGCCCGTTTTATGGTCGCTTGATGCGCACGCTGTGCTTCTTGCCGAGGCGGAAGACGTCGCCGTCCGCTAGCTCTAGCACCGCCTTGGGATCAGAAATCTTTTCGCCGTTGACCTGGATCGCGCCACTCTTGAGCAGCTGGCGGATCTCAGTTCCGGAGCGTTTCACTGCGAAGCATTCTTGCAGTGCCGCGGAAGCGACGGTGAGGACGCCGCCCTCCTGAGTGCTCGGGTCAAAGTTCGGGTAATCCGCATCTTGGGAATTTTTCGCTTTGTCTTCCCAGTTGCTACGCGCTTTGAGACCTGCTTCGTCATCGTGGTAGCGATTCACCAAGCGGGTCGCGAGCTGTTTCTTCGCTTCCATCGGATGCATTTCAGCGTCGAGTGTCTCGCCGAGAAGTAATTCGTAGTAGCGTACCATGAGCTCGTCGGAGATGCTCATCGCTTTGCCGAACATGTCGTCGGGAGAATCGTTTACGCCGATGTAGTTGCCGTAGCTCTTCGACATCTTGCGTGTGCCGTCGAGCCCCTCAAGGATCGGCATGAGCATCGCGACCTGCTGCGGCATGCCCATCGCCTTCTGCATGTCGCGGCCGACGAGGATGTTGAACAGCTGGTCTGTCCCGCCGATCTCGACGTCGGATCTCACCTCGACCGAATCCCAGCCCTGCATGATCGGGTACTGGATCTCGTGCAGGCGCACTTCCTCCGCCTTCTCGATGCGGTTCTTGAAATCTTCGCGCTGCAGCATCTGTTGCATGGTGACGCGACTGTTGAGTTTCATCACCTCGGTGAAGGTCATCTTACTGAACCAGTCGCCGTTGTAGACCACCTCGGTCTTATCCTGGTCGATGATCTTGAACGCCTGATCCGTGTAGGTCTTGGCGTTGGCCATGACCTCCTCGTGGCCAAGGTCCGGGCGCGTGGTGGAGCGCCCGCTGGGGTCGCCGATCATCGCGGTGAAGTCGCCGATGATCAGCACGATTTGGTGGTCGAGTTCCTGGAATTGACGCAATTTTTCGAGTGGTACCGTGTGGCCGAGGTGGATGTCGGGCGCGGTCGGGTCGACGCCGAGCTTGATGCGCAGCGGGCGGTCCTCTTCGAGTTTGGCGAGGAGATCTTTCTCGTTGATGACCTTGGCGGTGCCGCTGGTCAGCAGGGCGAGGGTTTCCTTGGGTGTTGGCATGATCTCACCTAGCCGAGGACGGGCGCAGGTTCAATTGCGAACTGGTGTGGTAGCTCCAATCCCTTCAAGGCGAGACGTAACTTAGATTTGCAATCGATGCTCAGTGCCCAGGCTGAAAAAACTAGCACGACAGCTCCGATTGCAAACCGAAGGCTTGTTCGGTTTGCTCGCTAGCGTGGCCGGATGCCGACGCCTGCATCGATCTGATCGCTGGGGTGGAGGATGACTTTTTCCCCTGCGCTCAGGCCAGCGGTGATCTCGGTTTCGATTCCGTTGGTCTGGCCGCGCTGGACTTCTTTGAGCACGGCTGTCTCGTCCTCGGCGACGAAGACCGCCCAGGTCTCTTGATTTTTCCTAAACAGGGCACCGGCCGGGACTTTGACGACAGCGGTTTGGTTCGCGGTGGTGATACGAGCCTCGACACGATAGGCGTCGCCCAACGTTGATCGAATTGCCGTAGGGTCGACCAGGTCGATGATGACCCAGACTCGTTGTTCCTCCACGCCGAGCGCGGAAATTTTCGTGAATGCGCTCGGTTCGACGAGTCGGACTTTCCCTTTGAGGTCTCCGTCACCACCCCAGTGCTCGAGACGGACGCTAGCCCCGGAGACGATCTTGATGGCGTCGGTCGAGAGGACGTCGACCGCGACTTCGAGGTCTTGTGGGTCGCCGAGTTCGACCAGGCGCTCGCCGGCCTGGACGACGGTGGAGCTCTCTTGGAAAACCCGCAGCACACGGCCGTCGATGGGGGCGGTGATCTGGAAGCGGTTGTTGTTCTGGGAATCGGAGGGTTCCTCACCGGCCAACAGTAGCGCGGCGCGCGCTTGTTCGGCTTCGAATTCGGCGATCTGCACGGCCAGTTGGACGGAATTCAGCGCGACGGCGGCATTCTGTGCTTCGAACTGTACGTGCTCGTAGTTCTGTTGTGAGGTGCCGTTCTTTTTGTAGAGACGCGCGGCGCGCTCGGCATCCGCGACGGCGAGCTGGTGTTTCTTCTCGGCAGCCGCGACCTGTGACTGAGCTTGTTTCTGGGCGGCTTCGGCACCGCGGACGCGCGCCTCTGCCTGGGCCTTGGCGCGGGCGTCGAGCAGTTGTGGGTCGGTGGGCTCGAGCGTGGTGATGAGCGTTTCGCCGGCCTTTACCTCGTCGCCTGGCTTGAGGGTGACGCGCACGAGCCGCCCGGCGAGTGGTGTCGAGACCACATAGCGCTCGCGGATGCGGGTCATGCCGTCCTCGTCGACGGTGACTGTGAGGTCGCCGAGCGTGGCTTCGGCGAGGTCGACTTCCGCCGGGGCGGGGCGCGAGGCGAAGATGGCGGCGCCGGCCACGAGCGCGAGGACGAGGAGCCAGAACAGTTTTTTGCGCAGCGATTTCATTCTTTGTATTTGAGCGCGGTGACGAGGTCTAGTTTACCAAGTTTTCGGAAAATCGAAAGGCTGGAGATGAGGGTGGCGCCGAGCACCACCAGCCCGGCGATCGCGAAGGTGGAGCCCTTGACCTTGGCTGGGAATCGGTAGAACTCGTTGTTGAACCCGCTGGTCATCCACAGGGCGAAACCGTAGCCGAGCAGGCAGCCGATCGGGATGGCGAAGGCGGTCAGCCAGAGGAGTTCGCCGATGAGGATGGAGGCGACCTCGCGGTGGCGGAACCCGATGACGCGCAGGGTGGCGAGCTCGCGGCTGCGTTCGGCGAGTGAGATGCGCGCGCTGTTGTAGACGACGCCGAAGGCGATGATGCAGGAGAAGGTGAGGAAGGTGGCGCGCATGCGCAGCATGTTCTCAGCCATGGTGTCCTGCCAGCTGGCGATGGCGGCGGACTTGATGTTGACGCTGGCGACACCGGGCCTGCGCTTGATTTCTCGGTAGAGCTCGGCCTCGTGCTTTGGGTCGAGGCTGAATTTGACCGACGAAATGCGATCGCCATCGCCCATCAGCTCATTGAGGGCATCGAGTTCCATCGTTGCGGTGAGACCCATGTAGTCGTCGACCACCGCGGCGATTGGGAGCCACAGGCGTGGGCGTTCTTCGATCAGGATCTCGGCTTCGACCTGATCGCCAGGGTGCACATCAAGCAGTTCGGCGAGCTTTTTCGAGACGAGCAAAGCCTTGCCGATCGGCCGCATGTCGGAGCCGTGTTTGTCGAGGAGTTTGGATAGTGTGGCGTCGGGTGGGCGACCGGTGATGGCTAGCAACCTGGAGTGGTGGCCAGCGCGGAGCCGTACTGGCACCTCGCGGCTGCCCTCGGTGTAGCTGACCCCCGGCAGGTGCGCGATCTCGCGCTCGGCGCGGCGTGGAGCTGCGTCCAAAAACGTGACCGTCGCGTCCTGGCGTTCGCTGCGATTGAACTGAAAGTCCATCAGCCAGTCGGTGGTGTCTTTGAAAAAACTACCGAGTACCAAGACGGCGACAGCGAACGAAATAGCGAGGCAGCCGAGCGCGGCGCGGAGTGGTTGGCGCTCGAGTTGACGGAAGATCATGCGCGTCACTTGGCTGAGGAGTTTGCTCAGGCCGATGCGTTCCAGCAGGGTTGTGCGGAAGGTGGCGGGAGGTTCCGGGCGCATGCCCTCGGCGGGCGGGAGGCTGACGGCGCGGCGCACGGAGGAGAGGACGCCGACCAGCCCGGCGGCGATGGCGACGAGGATGGCGGTGACGACGACGCTGGCCTCGGCGCGATAGAGGGTCCATGGGAATTTGTAGAATTCGCCATACATCTCTGTCATCCCCTTGCCGACCCACAGCCCGCCGAGGATGCCGATGAGCGCGCCGCCAGCGATGATCGCGCTGGTCATACCGATGTAGTGCCAGGCAATCTCGCGGTTGCCGTAGCCGAAGGCTTTGAGCGATGCGATCTGTTCGCGCTGGCTGGCGATGAGGCGGTTCAAAACCATGTTCAGGAGGAAGGCTGCAACGCCCAGGAAGATCATCGGCGACACGGTGGCCATGCCGCGCAGGCCCTCGATTTCCTCTTTTAGGAAGCGGTGCGAGACCTGGCTGTCACGTCCGTGCGCGCCGAGACCGCCATAGTCTTCCGTCAGCAGGTCGAGGCGCCGCAGGACCTCGGGCTCGTTCGCGCCGGGCATCAACTGCAGGGCGACGTCATTGAAGGCGCCCTCCATGTCGAAGGCGGCCGCGAGCTCGCTCTCATTGATCCAAAGAACTCCGAAACGCTGGTTGTCTGGGAAGATGCCGCCAGCTTGAATTTGAAAAATGTACTCGGGCGAGAGCGCGATCCCGACGATGGTCAGCTCTCGCAAGCGGCCGTTGATGACGGCTTCGATCCGATCGCCTGGGGCGAACTGATTCGCGATGGTGAACGCTTCGCTGGCGAGGATTTCGCCGCGGCCGGGTTCGGGGTAGCGGCCCGAGCGCAGGTAGAGATCGTTCATTATCGGCACCTGTCGATCGGGGATGGAGATGAGTCGGCCGACGGCGGGCTCGTCGAGCTGCGGGAGGTCGAGCGATACCTCGCGGACAATGCGCGTCTGGATGCGGGCGACACCGGGGATTTCTTCGATGCGCGCGCCGAGCGAGTTCGGCGCGCGCTTGAGGGCGGCGAAGACCTGGGCGAAGCGATAGCGCTCGTAGTAGGCGTCCTGGGATCGAACCATGGCGTTGAGTGTGCTCAGCGCCATGACGTAGGTGGCGACGCCGCATGCGATGACCAGCGCGATGGCGGTGGCCTGGGCCTTCATCCCGGTGAGGTCGCGCAGGAGTTTGCGGTTGAGGGCTTTCACGTTACCACTCCAGCTCCGAAGCTGGGATCGTATTTTCGTTCTCGTCGATGTGCGTGATCAGGCCGCCGGACAGGTGGACGACGCGGTCGGCCATCTGGGCGATATCGGCGTTGTGGGTGATGACGGCGGTGGTGGTGCCGAGCTCGCGGTTGGCGCGGCTGAGCACCTCGAGGACGGTGCGACCGGTCTGGACGTCAAGGGCACCGGTGGGTTCGTCACAGAGCAGGACATCGGGGCGCTTGGCGACGGCGCGGGCGATGGCGACGCGCTGCTGTTCGCCGCCGGACATCTGCGCGGGGAAGTGGTCGAGCCGCTCGCCGAGATCGACGAGCCCGAGCGCCTCATCGGGCGGCATCGGGTCGCGGGAGATCTCGGTTACCAGCGCGACGTTCTCGCGTGCAGTGAGGCTCGGGATGAGGTTGTAGAATTGGAATACAAAACCGACGTGTTCGCGTCGGTACTCGGTGAGCTGCCGCGCGTTGTAGTCGGTGAGTTCCTCATCGTGGTAGAACACTTTTCCGGCGGTGGGTGAATCGAGACCACCAAGAATGTTGAGCAGGGTGGATTTGCCGCTGCCGGAGGCGCCGAGCAGGACGATGAATTCGCCAGCGAACAGGTCGAGGTCAACACCGCGCAGCGCCTGCACCTCGACCTCGCCCATCTGGTAGAGCTTGGTAACGCCTCGGGCGGAGAAGACTGGTGAGTCGTCTGGCATGATAGAAAGATAGCGCCGATGAGAATTTTTGCCGATGAAAAACGCTTACAAACGCAGTGCTGAATTGTAGTGGGCTGCTATGCGGGTGGGCGATAAGTTCCGCCATGAGTCGTCGTGTAGTTATGGCAAAGCGGGTCGGGAATGGCGCTGAAGATCAGCGTACGTTCACGGCGTTGACCCTGACGATCATGAACTGCGCGTGTCTTCTGGTGTGGTCGGAGCTGTTGTTTCGCTACCTAATGATTTGGGAAATGTCGCTCCTCCCTAGTTGGGAGCTAGCCCCTTACAGAAACATCCCAGGTCTGACTTGGAACCTGTTGGAGGTGGGGCTGGCGATCACGGTCCTCGCGGTGCTGATCCTCGTGCCCGCGGCCTGGCAATTCACAAAAGGGAGCCGCGGGAGGGTTCGCATGTTGTTGCTGGTGGCGTTCAGCGTGGTGATCTCCCTCGGATTCTCGATCGCCTGCGTCCGCTCTGAGTCGGTCAACTTCGATCGTGCGGTGCGGCTGCAGAGCTTCTTCGAGGATGATTCGAAAAAAGACGTGAGGCGTCGGCCGATTTCTGATTTTGAAATGAATGCTTTGAGAGAAAAGCTTGAGGAATACCGTCGTGACCGGCGAAAGTAATCCTGCCATGCAAAAAATACTGATCAGAGGATTTATCATTTTGTTCGGCCTAGGAGTTTTAGCGTTTGTCGCAGTGATTTTGATCTTCGGCTACCCGCCGACCCAGGAGGAGAAGCTGCGGATCCTCGCATCAAAAATCGAGAAGCGTCCGACGGCGATCACCATCCGCCGTTTTCTGGTCGAGCCCTCGGACGGTGCTGCTTGCTACCTCCACATGGCCTTGGCGGGGCGGGTGTTTGCTCGTTACCCGCGGGCGTTCAGGGACGCGGCAGGCAGTCTTGAAGATGGGGGGAAGGCGCAGGTCGAGATGCTTGCGACCATCGGCACAGGAGTCTTTGAGTATTACCCCGAACTGGAGCCGCAGCGGTTCAAGGTCGCGCTTGGGCGGGCAGATTGGTTGGCGGAATTTCGCACTGATCTCGAGAACGCCGGCGAGTAGTAGGGGATCGGGCGATCTTTCCTACCTGTTCCGGCACCGAGAGTTCTGAGCCGACGTTCCCAGTGATGTCGGTTTGTTAGGGTGTCTTAATTTTATCAATCCCGGTGGTATGGCTCACCGCGCTTGATGGTGTAAGCTCGGTAGACCTGTTCGAGCAACACCACGAGTGCCAGTTCGTGCTGGAGTGTCAGCTTGCCGAAGGCCCAGAGTTCGTCAGCGGCACCGCGAGTGGTTTCGTCATGGCCGTCGGAGGCACCGATTAATAGGGCGATTTCTTTGATCTCGCCATCCATCTCCCAGGCGTCGATCTTGCTGACGACCTGCTGGGTGGAGACGTTCTGGCCGCGTTCGTCGAGGGCGATGCGCAGGCTCGCGCTGGCGGCGGCCTGACCTTGGCGCTCGGCGTCTTTGGCGAAGACTAGCTCTGCCTGCGTGTAGTGTTTGAGGCGCTTGAGGTACTCGTCAGCACCATCGCGGGCAAACTTGAGCGCGGGTTTGCCGATGACGATGATTTTCCACTTCATAGAAGCCGTGGTTTCTAGGCCGAAGCTCCAGCGCCGGTCTACGATTAAGAAATTTTTGTCAGCAGGTAGACTGCCAGCTCCGCGATCGGGATGCGCGTCTGCTCCATGCTGTCGCGCTCGCGCAGCGTGACGGTGTCTGCCAAGTCGGGGCCGTTCTCGCCGATGGTGTCGAAGTCGATGGTCACACAGAATGGCGTGCCGGCCTCGTCTTGGCGGCGGTAGCGACGACCGACGGCGCCGGCCTCGTCGTAGGTGACATTCATGATCGGGCGTAGGATGTCCTGCACCTGTTTGGCTTTCGCCACAAGATCGGGCTTGTTTTTCAATAGCGGGAACACCGCGCACTTGATCGGTGCCATCTTCGGGTCGAAGCGCAGCACGACGCGTGTCTCTTCCTTACCCTTGTCGCTGGTGACGACTTCTTCGTCGTAGGCTTCGCAGATCAAGGCGAGCACGGTGCGGTCGCAACCGGCGCTCGGCTCAACCACGTGCGGGGTGAATTTTTCACCTGCGGCCTGATCGATGTATTCCTGTGGCTTGCCGACGGCTTCCGAGTGGGCTTTCAAGTCGTGGTCGGTGCGGTAGGCGACTCCTTCGAGCTCCTGTTGGCCGAATGGGAAATCGTATTCGATGTCGTAGGTCTTGCTCGAGTAGTGGGCTCGCTCGCCGTCTGGGATGTCGATGACGTGTAGTTTGTCGCGCGGGATGCCGATCGACTCGTAGAAGCTGAGGCGCTGCTCGAGCCAGTAGTCGGTGAGCTTGAGGCCGTCCTCGGCGCGGCAGAAATACTCGATCTCCATCTGCTCGAACTCGCGTGAGCGGAAGGTGAAGTTGCGCGGGTTGATCTCGTTGCGGAAGGCCTTGCCGATCTGCGCGATGCCGAAAGGGATTTTGACGCGCTCGCCGGTCTGGTCGCAGACATTTTTGAACTGCACGAAGATGCTCTGCGCGGTCTCAGGTCGCAGGTAGGCGACGGAGGTCTCGTCCGAGGACGCGCCCATGCTCGTTTGGAACATCAGGTTGAACTCGCGCGCCTCTGTGAGGAGAGAACCGTTCTCAGGGTTGAAGCTCGTCGTGCCGCTCAGCTCCTCGCGTTTCGACTCAGTGATTTCCAGCTCCTTTGGTGAGGTGTTCTTGTCTGGCATGCGTTCGCCGTAGAATTGACGGGCAACCTTCTTGGCAGAGGCGGGATCTTTATCGGCGTCGACGAGGACAGCGAACTCGGCATCACTGGACCAGCCGCTGGCTTCGTGTTTCGCCCCGGAGAACCAGACCGCGGTGCCACTCTGCTCGGGTACCTGATCGGCACGCAGGCGGGCTTTTGAAAGTAGGCAATCGCACATCGGGTCGCTGAACCCGCCGACGTGGCCAGAGGCCTTGAGGACGTCTTGGTGGGTGAGGATGCTGCCGTCTAGGCCGACGACATCATCGCGCTCGCGCACGTTCTTGCGCCACCAGAATTCCTTGAGGTTGCGCTTTAGCTCGGTGCCGAGCGGGCCGTAGTCCCAGCAGCCGTTGAGACCGCCGTAGATCTCGGCGGATTGGAAGATGAAGCCGCGGCGCTTACATAAGCTCACGATTTTCTCCATTTTTTCTGCGTCCTTGGCTACTTTGGTATCTTCTGACATGGGCGCTTAGTTTGGGGCGAAAAGCGTGGAAATCAAGGGCGGAGAAAGCTCCCGGGGCGTTTGACAGGTGGGGGCATTGGCGGCGATAGTTAGGCAAGGCCAGAGGCCAGATCATGTCCGCCAACTCGAACTACACTTGGGAATCGACGAATTCCTCGTTCAGCAGCTCCGACCCGAACCGGAAGTTGAAGGGGTGGTTAGTGATTGCGGCTGGTGTCTCTTTCCTCGCCCACGCCGGGCTGTGGGTGTGGTTCACGCAGACGACCCTGCCGGAGACCTCGCGCACGATGGTCGAGATGATGGACAAGACGCAGACCTTCAAGATCGAGCGTGTGACCTTGAACGACGTCGTGCTGCAGGAGGACAAATCCCGCGATGATGCGGAGATGGCGGAGATCCTCAACACGGATGCCGCGCCACTGGTGAAGGAAATCAATGAGGACGACCCGAACATTTATGACAAGCTGCCGGAGCACCAGATCCGGCTGACTTCCGAGGTGGAGGACATGAGTAAGTTCTTGGCGAGCGAACGACCGTCGATCAAGGGCGAGAACAACGACCTCACCAAAACGCTCGCGCCCGAAGATATTTTCAGTAACGAGGAACTCGAGGACGCGATCGAGACGATGCAAAACCGCATCAAGCTTCCCGATCGGATCTCGAAAGAACAGTTACCGATCGAGCTCGAAGACGACGGCCCAGGGCTTTTAGCGGGCAACGATCTCGAGGCGATGAACCTGGCGATGGCGAAAGCTGCCGGCAACGCCAACCTGACTAAAGGTTTCAGCAACCTCGACGACCTCCTCAACCGCACCGGACCGCTGCTCGATGACACCAAGCCGATCCTGATCCCGACCGACCTGTTGTTCCAGTTCAACCAATCCGACCTGCAAGAGGCCGCGCGCCTCAGCATGATGAAGCTTGGGCTGCTGATCAAACGCAACCAGGAGTCGAAATTCGTCATCGAGGGGCACACCGACACGCTCGGCTCTGATGAATACAACATGGCCCTAAGTTTGAAGCGCGCGCAGTCGGTGCAGTCTTGGCTGGTGGAATCATTGGGGCTCGGCTCCGACCGGGTGGACGTGAAAGGTTTTGGCGAGACCAAGCCACTGGTGCCGACCGGTGACCGCGATGCGCAGGCGATCAACCGCCGCGTCGAGATCGCAATCCGTCCTGTCGGAACCTAGTCCAGATTTCTCACGTAAACTTTCGGTGACCTTGGTGGAATGTATGAGAAATGCGTACTAGGTTTGGGGATGTGGCCTGAACCTGCATATTCTCTCTGAACCCTGACGACGATGTACATCGAGACTCAATCCGCGCCGCTGGGGATGCAAATTGCGACGTGATCTTGGATTCAGCGAAAAAATTGGGCTTGCTAGACTTGATCCTGTGGTCGGTGTCCCCTAGCCTGCCTGCGATATGATCCACGAAGAAGTCGAGACCGCCGTCAATGCTCAAATCAACCAGGAGCTCGCGGCAGCCCATACCTATCTGGGAATGGCGGCGCACTTCGATAAGGTCAACCTCGACGGTTTCTCAAGCTGGATGAACCTGCAGCACGAGGAGGAGCGCGAGCACGCCAGCCGGCTGTTCCGCTACTTGCTCGATCGCGGTGGCAAGGTGCAGCTCGGAGCGATCGCAGCCCCGAGTTTTGAGACCGACAGTCATGTGAAACTCTTCGAGGTGGCGCTCGCGCAGGAGCAGGAGAATACGAAATCGATCAACGCCCTCTACGAACTCGCCTCGAAACACAATGACTACGCCACTAAGTCGCACCTGCAGTGGTTCATCGACGAGCAGGTAGAGGAAGAGGCGAGCATCGATGAGATTCTCGGGCACCTCGAGCTAGCCGGTACAGACACCGCCGCATTGCTCTATCTCAATGACAAGCTCGGCCAGCGCAAGCCAGAGAGCGGGGAAGCGGCCTAGT
>JBLHKE010000027.1:0-23676 GCA_047619485.1 Verrucomicrobiales bacterium
AGGCTCACCACTCAACCAACGACCGGAAACCTCCCTCCCCTTCATGCGAGATTACTTCATCAGGCGCTTCCTGCTGATCCCACCCACGCTCCTAGGAGTGACTTTCCTCGTGTTCTTAATCACGCGGTTGGTCCCCGGAGGGCCGATGGAGCGCGCCATGCTGGAGGCGCAGAAGGCCTCCGAGGAAAGTGGCGGCTCTAGCGGTGCCGCACAGGCCGCCGCCAATATGGACGAGGACGATCTCGAGAAGCAGGAAGAGGAATTCGGCTATGACAAAGCAATCCCTGTCGCCTACCTGCAGTGGCTCGGTGTGATCCCTCGCGAGCGACGCATCAGCAAATCGGAGTTCCGCACGCTTGAGACCGATAAGGTCGGCGGATCGCTGGTCACCGATCCCGAGAAAGAGGTCACACTGGTGCTGGCCGGCACTGGCAGGGAGGCGAAGATCACTCGCAGCGGCACTGCGATCGAGCTAGCCACCTACGTCGATTCCGGCAAGCCGATCGCCGAGGACGGCTGGAAAATGCGCATCGAGACCGTGCAGGATCGCAAGCAGCGCTGGGCGCGGCGCAACAACGAGGACGTCTCGAAAGCCCCGGATAAAAAGTACACCGACCGCGTCGTCGCTTACAAGACACGCTTCGCCGGAATCCTGCAGGGCGACTTCAACCGCTCGAGCGAGTTCGGCGACCCGGTGATCTCACTGATTTTCTCGCGGATGCCAGTGGCGCTCTACTTCGGCATCCTCACCGCCATCATCAGCTACAGCGTGTGCATCCCGCTCGGTATCGTCAAAGCGATCAAACACCGCACGCCGATCGACAACCTCACCTCCATCCTCATCTTCATCGGCTACGCCATCCCTGGATTCGCGCTCGGCGCGATCCTCGTCGTCTACCTCGGGGCGCGCGCACAGCTGTTCCCAATCTTCGGACTCACCAGCCCGACCTTCGGCGAGATGGACTTCGGCGCGAAGGTATGGGATCTCGCAAGGCACACGGTGCTGCCTTTGCTCTGCTACGTGATCGGCAGCTTTGCCTTCCTCACCATGATGGTGAAGAACAACCTAATGGACAACCTCGCCACTGACTACGTCCGCACGGCGATCGCCAAAGGCGCGAGCTTCCGCAGTGCGATCTTCAAACACGCTTTCCGCAACTCATTCATCCCGGTCGCCTCGACGCTCGGCCAGCTGATCACGATTCTCGTCAGCGGCAGCATCCTCATCGAGAGCGTGTTCGACATCCAAGGCTTCGGCCTGCTCCAGTTCCAGGCGCTGCTAGGCCGCGATATCTACGTCATTATGGGCACCCTCTCCATCGGCGCCATGCTTCTCCTGATCGGCAACATCCTCTCCGACTTCATCGTCGCCCTCATCGACCCCCGCGTGAAGTTCCACTAGCCCCAGAAACCGATGCTAAAAAAGACCGGCTGGTTCCTAATTTTCTGCGCAGTCCTCGGCACCGTCGGCGAGCTGTGCAAAATCGATTTCCCGACGGTGCGCTTCCCGTTCTCGGTAAGCCGCAACATCGGCATCCTGCACGCGGGCACCGGCGACGGTGCGCTCCCGTGGTTCGGCTGGTTACTGACGATCCTCACACTGCTCGCAGGCGTGTGGATGTCGATCCACTTCGCCCATGGGGCACGCTTCACGCCGATCACCTTGCGCCGCATCGAGCGCTTCAAATCGATCAAACGCGGCTACTACTCGCTGCTGATCATCGTTTTTCTCGCCGCGCTAGCCTCGCTCGATCACCTGCTGGTCGGAAAAGAACCGCTGCTCGTCAGCCACAAAGGAGAATGGAGCTTCCCAGCCTTCACACGCGGTGTGGAGAAGGGCGATGCCTTCGGGCTCACTGGTGATCGGGGACAGTCGCCACCCAACTACCGCAAGCTCAAGGAACAGTTCAAAGAATCCGACGAGGGCTGGATGATCCTGCCGCTCGTCCCTTATGATCCGACGGGCGATTCGATCACCGCAGTTTCCACCGAGATCAAAGTCGACGGCGACAAACTCATCGAAGGCAAAAAGCCGTTTCAAGGCCTAGCTGCTTACCTCTACGACATCCGCGTGCCCGAACGGATGCACTTGCGATACACCTACCGCGCAGGCGTCCGCCAGGGGCAAGTCGATGGCTGGGACGAGGACGGCAACTACATCTACAACGGGAAATACCAAGCCGGCAAACTCGTCGAGGGAAGCGAAAAATGGAACGGTGAGGGCGCGCTCGCGGACTTCCTCGCGAAACAATCCTCCGGCCCGCGCGAGGTACACTTCCCTGCCACGCCGCCGAGCTTCACCAAGGGACAACGCCACCTCATTGGCACGAATTCCAGCGGCTATGACGTGCTCGCCTACCTCTTCGGTGGCCTGCAGGTGAACTTCAAAGCCGCACTCGTCTACATCCCGATCGTCTACTTTGTCGGGATCAGCATCGGCCTGTTGATGGGCTTCTTCGGCGGCACCTTCGACCTACTTTTCCAACGCGTGATCGAGATCCTGTCGAACATCCCATTCCTGTTCGTGGTGATGATCGCCAGTACCGCCGTGCCAGAAAAACTCAAAGAGACCGCCGGCCTGTGGATGATCCTCGGCATCCTGCTGATGTTCGGCTGGATGGGGATGACCTACGTCATGCGCACCGCCGCGCTCAAGGAGAAATCGCGCGACTACATCGCCGCCAGCCGAGTCATCGGCGCGTCGACCCCGCGCATCCTGTTCCGCCACCTGCTGCCGAACTCGCTCGCGATCATCGTCACGCTGATCCCCTTCTCGGTCTCCGGGCTGGTGCTCTCGCTGACCTCGCTCGACTACCTAGGCTTCGGCCTGCCATCGAGCTACGCCACCTGGGGACAGCTGCTCCAGGACGGCCTGCAAAACCTCTCTAAACCGTGGCTCGTCAGCTCCTCGTTTTTCATGCTCGTCTGCTTCCTCACGCTCATCACCTTCGTCGGCGAAGCCGTCCGCGAAGCCTTCGATCCGAAAAAGTTCAGCTACTACCGCTAGCCTCGCCGACCGATGAAACGCCTCGCAACCCTAACATTTATCTCAGCAGCCCTTTTCTTCAGCGGCTGCGGCCAACCCGACTCCGAGAACCGCCCCGGCGCAGATTTTGAAGGCTTCGTCCCTCAGTACAATCGCTACATCGCCACCTGGCTTGAGCGCAAAGCCAGCGAGTTCGAGACCCAGCTGAAAGAGATCGACGCGGAGATCGCCAAGGAGACCGATCCCGCCGTGATCAAAAAGATCGGAGAACGGCGCATTTCCGTGGCGGGTGACCTCGACCGCATCACGGGCCGCCAGCAGCTCGGCGACTACTTCCAGTTCAAGACGGCCGCCGACATGCCGGAGGGGCTCGTCTGGGAGAACGGCCAAGAGGAACCAGAGATCGGCGACCCGGCCAGTAAGAAGGGCGGCGCATTCCGCTATTTCATCTCCTCCTTCCCACCGAACATCCGTCCCTTCGGACCGAACGCCAACAACTCCTTCCGCGGTGAACTCTACGACAACATCGAGATGGGACTCGTCGATCTCCACCCCGAAACCGGAGCTATCATCCCCGGCGTGGCCAGCGAGTGGGCGACCGGAGCCGACAAAAAGACCGTCTACTTCAAAATCGACCCAGACGCCAAATACAACGACGGCGTCGATATCAAATCGGTCGACTTTATGTGGTACATCTACGTGCGCACCTCCGACAATGTCGTCGAGGCCTTCTTCAGCCAATACCTGCGCGAGCAGATGGCCCAGCTCACCGTCTATGGTGATGACATCATCGCGGTCACGTTGCCAAACCCCCGGCCGAAGCTAGCCTATTTCGCTGGTGACTTCCCTCCTTCGGCACCGCACTTCTACAAGGACTACGGCCCCGACTACAAAGATTTCTACCAGTGGCGTGTCCCGCCGACCACCGCCCCTTACACCATCCGCGATGGCGACATCGTCAAGGGGGTTTCGATCAACCTGTCACGCGTCGATGACTGGTGGGCGAAGGACAAAAAATTCTACCGATACCGCTACAATGCCGACAACCTGCTCTACCTAGTCGTCCGAGACATCTCCAAAGCTTGGGAGCTGTTCCGCGCCGGCGAACTCGACTACTTCCCAGTCAGCCTGCCAAAATACTGGTATGAAAAATCCGAGATGCCACCGGTATTCGATGGCTACATCGAGCGCTACACTTGGTACAACCAATTCCCCCGCATCCCGTGGGCGCTGTATTTGAACATGGCCAAACCACCGCTGGACGACCTCGATGTGCGCATCGGTGTCAGCCACGCAACCAATTGGAACAAAGTCATCGACATCGTCTTCCGCGGCGATGCCTCGCGCCTGCCCGGCTGGACGAAAGGCTTCGGGGGCGTCGACAACCCCGACATCGAGCCGCTGCCATTCTCCATCAGCAAGGCCCGCGAGCACTTCGCCAAAGCTGGCTACACCGAAGAGGGCGATGACGGTATCCTGCAGACCAAGGATGGGAAACGCCTTGAGGTCATCCTCACCTACTCTCGGACGCCCGAGCGCACGCAAATGATGAACATCCTCGAAGAGGAAGCCGCCCGCGCCGGGCTCGATTTCATCACCGATGGCCTCGACCACACACAGGTCTATAAAAAAGAGATGCGCAAGGAGCACCAGGCAGTCTTCTCAGCGTGGGGTTTCCAACCTCCCTACCCGCGCTACTACGAGTATTTTCACTCGAGCAACGCCTACGATGAGAAAGGCAATCTCAAACAGGATACGAATAACGTATTCTCATTCAGAGACGAGCGTATGGACCAGCTGGCGCTCGCCTACCGCAACGCGGTCGATGAGGAAAAACTGATCGAATACGCACACGAGATGCAAGAGATCATCTCCCGTGAAGCCGTGTTCATCCCCGGTTACATGACCGACTTCCTGCGCATCGCCTGCTGGCGCTGGGTGCGCTGGCCCGACTCCGAATTCACCGAACTCTCGCCGCCGATGCACTACATCCCGATGGAGAGCTACGCCTATTGGATCGACGAGGAGATCCAGGCAGAAACCCAAGCCGCCCGCCGCTCTGGTAAAACCTTCCCAGAGATCCAGGAGGTAAAAGACAGATACCGCACCAAGTAATACCTTGAGCAAACTTTTAGAAATCAAAGACCTCGCCACCGGCTTTCACACCGAGCGCGGACTGGTGCGCGCAGTGGACGGTATTTCCTACGAACTCGAGAAGGGCAAAACGCTCGGAGTCGTCGGCGAATCGGGCTGTGGCAAAACGGTCAGCGCCATGTCAATCGTCGACCTGCTGCCGAAGCCAAGCGGTGAGGTTCTCGAGGGCTCGATCAAGCTCAACGGCAAGGAACTCAAAGGCGCGGAGCCCGAGACGATGTACGGAATCCGCGGCGAAAAGATCGGGGTCATCTTCCAGGAGCCGATGGCCGCCCTCAACCCCGTCCACCGGATCGGCAAACAGATCATCGAGGCGCTCCAACTGCACAAAAAACTCAGCGCCAATGAAGCTCTGAAAAAGGCGGTCGAACTGCTCGAGGCCGTCGGTATCCCCGCACCGGAAAAACGCGTCAGCGAATACCCACACCAGCTCTCCGGCGGCATGCGCCAGCGCGTGATGATCGCCATCGCTATCTGCTGCGAACCCGACCTGCTCATCGCCGACGAACCGACCACTGCGCTCGATGTCACCGTCCAGGCACAAATTTTGAACCTCATTTCAAAAATGCAGGACGACCTCGGCATGGCCGTCCTGCTCATCACCCACGACCTCGGCGTCATCGCCGAACAGTGCGACGAGGTCGTCGTCATGTATGCCGGCCGCATCGTCGAGCGCGCGCCGGTCAAAGAACTCTTCGCCAACCCGCTGCACGCCTACACCAAAGGCCTACTCAACTCCATCCCGCGCCTCGACAACGTGCGCAAGAGCAAGCTCGACACCATCGAGGGCCAGGTCGCATCGATCCAAAACTTCGTCCCCGGTTGCCGCTTCTGCCAGCGCATGGAGCGCGAAGGCGACACCCTCCAAAATCGCCCCGCCTACGAGGAAATTAGCCCAGGACACTTCCTCGAACGTTGCCCCGAGTGCACGAAATAGCCGCCATGCCTCAAGACAACGACAGCTCAAAAAGGTTTCTCCTCGAGGTCGAGGATCTGAAAATGCACTTCCCCGTGCGCGGCGGCATCTTCCACAAACAGGTCGGTGCCGTCAAAGCCGTCGACGGGGTGGACATGAAGATCCTCGCCGGAGAGACACTCGGTCTCGTCGGCGAATCCGGTTGCGGAAAGTCCACTCTCGGCAAATGCCTCGTGCGCCTGCTCAAACCCACTGCCGGAAAGATTTCCTTCATGGGGCACGACATCACCAACATGAGCCAGTCGCGCCTGCGCCCGCTGCGCCAGGACTTCCAGATGGTCTTCCAGGATCCTGCGGAATCGCTCGATGCGCGCATGTCCGTCGGCGAGATCATCTCCGAGCCGATGGTCATTCAGAAAATCGGCACCCGCCCAGAGCGCAATGCAAGAGTCGAAGAGCTCCTAGATCGCGTCGGCCTGCCGAAATCGGCCGCCCAGAAATTCTCTTTCGAGTTCAGCGGCGGTCAGCGCCAACGCATCGGCATCGCTAGAGCACTAGCCGTCAACCCCGACCTCCTCGTCCTCGACGAACCAGTCTCGGCACTAGACGTCTCGGTGCAGTCGCAGGTGCTTAACTTAATGTTAGAGCTCCAGCGCGATCTCGGCCTCAGCTACCTCTTCATCGCCCACGACCTCGCCGTAGTGAACCATGTCAGCGACCGTATCGCCGTAATGTATCTCGGCAAGATTGTAGAACTTACCACCGCAAAAGAGCTCTACGAAAACCCGCGCCACGCCTACACCAAGGCGCTAATCGAAGCCATCCCGCAACCAGATCCGACCATCGTCCGCACCAATATCCCCCTAGAGGGCGATGTCCCCAGCCCGATCAATCCACCAGAGGGTTGCGCCTTCGGCCACCGCGTCAGCGCACCGAAATACAAAGAGAGCATCGGCCAAGAGATCAAGTTAGAAGAGATCAGCGAAGGCCACTGGGTCAGCAACTGCCCGTGTTGTGTGGAGCGTTGAACCCAGCACGACGGATTTTTTTGCCACGAATAACGCGAATGGCGTGAATCTCAGCATGGCGGATGAATTAATCTACAAGGATGAGGCGTTCCAGATCATTGCTGCCGGCATGGAGGTTCACAACGAGAAGGGTGCTGGTTTCCTCGAAGCAGTCTATCAAGCGTGATTCGCGGTCAAAAAAAACAAAGCATCCCGCACACCCCAAAAGATTCGCGCCATTAGCATCGTTCGCGGTTAAAAATATCCAAAGCATCCAGCCAATGCCCAAATCCTACGAAGAACGCAAAGCCGCCTGGGCCGAGAAGATGAAGGCCAAACAAGCCGCCTCCCCCTCGCTGTCCACCCGATCCTCCGACCGCCTCCCACCCGGCCAACACCTGACTACTGGCTTCCCCGTCCTCGACCTAGGCATCAAGCCCAAGATCCCTACCTCCGACTGGTCTCTAGCCCTCACCGGCCAAGTCGAATACGAAACCACCCTCGACTGGCCATCCCTCAACGCCCTCCCTCAGACCAACGACACCAGCGATTTCCACTGCGTCACCACCTGGTCCAAATTCGATTGCGAGTGGTCCGGAGTCGCCTTCACAGACCTCCTCGACCTCGTCAAACCGACCGCGGACGCCACCCATGCGCTCTACACTGCCTATGACGGCTACACCACCAACACCCCACTCGAAATCCTCTACGACTCCGACGTTCTCCTTGCCACCGCTTTCGAGGGCAAGCCCATCACCACCGACCACGGCGGCCCCGCCCGCACCATCATCCCGAAGCTCTACGCCTGGAAAGGCACCAAGTTCGTCAAAAAAATCGAGTTCCTAACCTCAGACCAACTCGGTTACTGGGAAAAACGCGGCTACAGCAACACCGCCGATCCGTGGCTAGAGGACCGATTCTCATAATTTGGGCGTCTCGCCCCCCTTCGTGCTGAGCAGTGCAAACATGCTTGTCATCCCCCCACGATCCCTCCAAGATCCCCCTTCAATTCCAGACCAATCACAAAAAACATGGCCACCGACGATTCTCAAGACAACTCCCTAGCCGAAGAAAAAGCCCTCCTCGTATCCGTCGAGGGCAAAGGTCCAGTCACCAAAGCCAGGACCTACATGCGCCTCTGCGGGCCAGGCTGGCTGCAGAGCGCCATTACCCTAGGCGGTGGGTCACTAGTCGGCGCCCTCGGCCTCGGTCTTGTCGGCGGAACCAACTTCATGTGGGTTCAGCCCATCGCCATGATCCTCGGCGTCATCATGCTGAGCGCCATCGCTTACGTCACCCTTTCCACCGGTGAGCGGCCGTTCAAAGCGATCAACGAACACATCAGCCCAGTCCTAGGCTGGGGCTGGCTCATCGCCACCATGCTCGCCAACATGATCTGGTGCCTGCCGCAGTTCAACCTGGCCTTCGGCGCCGTCACTGCCAACCTTGCTCCCGGAATGTCCACGGGCTTGGGCTCGAAGATTATCATTTCGGGGGTCGTCCTCAGCATCGCCACTCTTGTCATCTGGTCTTACGGCACCGGCAGCAACGGGGTCAAATTGTTCGAGAATATCCTCAAAGGCCTAGTCGGCCTCGTCGTCCTATCCTTCATTGGCGTCGTCGTCGCACTCACCTTCGCGAAAGGCTCCCCACTAGACTGGAGCCAAGTATTCTCCGGATTCATCCCTGATGTCACCGCCCTCTTCAGACCTGCACCTGCCTTCCAGGTCGCCATCGACCAACTGAGCGCAGCCGATGCAACAACTTGGACCGAGAAGATCACTTCCACTCAGCGCAACACGATCATCACCGCCGTAGGCACAGCCGTCGGCATCAACATGACCTTCCTGCTCCCCTACTCCATGCTCAAACGCCGCTGGGGACGCGAGCACCGCGGGCTCGCGATTTTCGACCTCTCTACCGGCCTAGTGATCCCTTTCGTCATCGCCACCGGCTGTCTCGTCATCGCTGCTGCCACCCAGTTCCACAACAACCCAGCCAACTACAAAGTCGCACAGAGCGCCAGCCTCACGGCAGAATTGAAAGCAGCGGCGACGTCAGATGAAGCCTTCAAAGCATCGCTCAAAACCCCTACAGTCGTCGCCCAACTCAAAGCCGACTACGAGGCCCTTCCTCAAGAAAAGAAAGCCATCGCAACGCTCGAGATGATGACCGCCAAACGTAGTCAGCTCGAACTCGCCAGCTCGCTTGAACCATTTACCGGCAAATTCGTCAGTCAGTATCTATTCGGTTTCGGCGTCCTCGCCATGGCAATCTCCACGATCGTCATCCTCATGCTCATCAACGGATTCGCCTTTTGCGAAGCTCTCGGTGTAGCCCACAGCGGCACGAACCACCGCATTGGCTGCCTCATCGCAGGCATCGTCGGATTCTTTGGACCAATCATCTGGGCGAGCCACGGCCCGTGGCTCGCGATCCCGACCTCGGTCGCCGGCTACTCGATGCTCCCTATTGCAGCCTTTGCCTTCCTGCTTCTATTGAACTCCAAATCGCTCCTCGGAGACGACAAGCCTAAGGGCGGCAGCCTCATCAGATGGAACATCCTCATGGGCACCTCCACCGCGGTCGCTGCACTTGGATCGTGCTGGGCCTCCTACGGAAAAATCGGCTGGTGGGGACCCGGTCTCATCGTCGCCTTCGCGGTCGCCACTGCACTCACTTGGCGCGGCGGCGGACGCAACAAGTCCTCTGACCCATCCGGTAACTGCTGAGGCACCTAAACCTCTCCGAGCCACGTGCTGGCTCGAACCTACCGCCGACCAAACCGCACCCGCCTGAAACAGACAGGCGCCAAGTCCTAACGTGAAAACTCTCCGCTCAGACACCAAAATGTTCGGCGGCGACGCCGACGGCTGAGCCTGAACACGCAACCTAGACTCCGACCATAAAAAATTTCCAGCCATCTACAAACTACAAGCCGGCGAGACTTACGAACACACTCCCGGGTCGCTCGAAAAACTTCAATATCGACCGCATCCTCCTCACCCACGAAGACGTCGACCTCCGCAAAACCCAGAATACCAACGCCCCCGAAGGCAAGACCAACAGCTTCAGCGCCCTAAAACCCGATCCGGTAATCCGCGAACTGACCAACCGGGAAGGCAAATCAGTCTGCGCCAAACTCCTCAGCAAAAACGGCGACAAAATCACCGCCGAGATCAAAGACAAATCCCTCTCCGACGACGACCAAAAACTCCAAAAATCTTGGTCCCCGGCCGAAGGCTAGAGCCGCCGTAACTTCGATTTCAAAATCGAAGCCCGTCGTGCTCAGCCTCCGAACTCAGGCACTGCTCTTCGATTTTAAAATCGAAGTTACGCCATCGCCTGCAGCGACTGGATTTTCCCAACAGCCGCTCTATTTTGAGCTTAGGGCTTGTCAGTAAATAACTCCTCAGAGTGACACGCTCGCTCTTCCCATCGGGTCTCCGAATTCCCAACGTCACAGCTTCCGGTGCCACCGTACAGCGGAGGCCGGAGTGCCCGAGCTTGAAGTTGTCGCCCCTGGCAGGTCGAGCAGCGGCGGACGGCAAAGGCTCGATCAGGTAGCTGAACTCAGCCCTATAAACCGGCAGGTTCTTCTTAGCCCGCTTCGCCAAAACAAACACGCCATCACCCACCAGTTCACGAATCGTGATCGAGTCCCCATTTCCGGCAACGAGTTTGCAGCGCCCTCCCGGTGAAGCATCACCGATTTCAAACCCGTCACGCCATTCAGGCTTACCGCTGGCTCCGATCTTGCGGACGCAAAATCGTCAACCCACCCCATTCGCGAAGTGAATCACACACTCCCCACTTCCCACTCCAAATATTCCGTTTCCGAGTTCGCATATTCCGGGGGGGGAAATGCATACAGCATAGCTAATGCTTCACTAAAGAACCATTAGGCTCTTCACCAAAAAAACAAATCACCGGATTTACACTTATCGCTCAATCAGCCACCATGCTCGTACCGTTTCCTCCCGATGATCACTCCAATCCCATTCGCCACCTGGCTCGCAGCCATCGCCACCGCCCTGGCCCTCCCAGCAGCCGCCGCTGAAATCCTGGCTCCCGGTAATTTCCCAAGCGTCCAAGCCGCCATCGATTCAGCTAAACCCGGAGACACCGTCTTGCTCAGCGCCGGCATCTACCGTGAGCAACTGACCGTCGCCGCGGATGTGAAACTGCGCAGCGCCGGAGATGCCACGCTCGGGCGAATCGGAATCGCCCGCACCGAGGCGACCGTGATCGACGCCGGCGGCAAAGCCCCAGCGGTGATCCTGCTCCAAGGCGCAAGCCTCGATGGCATCACCGTGACCGGCGCCGGGCGATTCGATCAGAAGGTATTCGACCAGCACCACGCCCAACGCGGTGAGAACCTCGCCGACCACCATGGAGCAGTTGGGACGAACGGCAGTAGCGCGGCCATCTCGATCAATGGCGTCGACGCCACCGTCACCAACTGCATCGTGCACGACAACGGCCACCCGGGCATTGGCGTCATCGGGCCAGGCCGGGCGGTGGTTCAGGACAACCTAGTTTACCGTAACATGGGCGGCGGTATAGGCATCGCCGATGGAGCCCTGGCGCAGGTGTCCAACAATCACTGTTGGAAGAATTTGCGCGCTGGCATCGGCTGTCGCAACTCGTTCCCAACGATCGTCAATAACCACTGCTACGAGAACGTGCGCGCTGGGATTGGCATCCGCGAGGGAGCCTCACCCGAAGTCTACAGCAACCATTGCTATAAAAATCGCCGCGCTGGCATCGGCGTGCGCATGAAAGGCTCCGAGCCGCGTATCTTCGCAAACCAGTGCTACGAAAACGGCATGGCGGGCATCGGCTGCCGCGATCACGCTGCGCCAATCATCTTCAACAACGAGTGCTTCAAAAACCGACTCGCAGGCATTGGAGCGATGGCCAATGCCCGCCCAAGTATCGTCGGCAACCAGCTCTACGAGAACGAGGCCGCAGCAATCGGGCTCGACGCCTGCGAGTCAGGTGAAGCCCTCATCAGTAATAACCACATCACCGCAAAAAACCTCGTCTGCATCGGCATCCAAAGCGGTTGGACAGTGCGACTCGACGGCAACCAGATCCAGCGCAAGGGCGGCATGCCGCCACTGGTCATGGTTTTCGGAAACGCCCGCGCCGACTTCATTGGCAATACATTCACCGGCAGTGGTGTCGCAGCGATCCGCAGCCAGGGACAGATCTTCGTGTGCGATAACCTGTTCGCCTGCCCCGCACCACGCAAAGGCGGACCACCCCAGAACGCGGTCTGGGCGCTGGAGGGATCGAGCGTTGCCATGACTGACGACAACCGGATCCAAGGCTGGCGGAATCCAGAGATCGACACCGTCCGCGTCTCAAACCGCAAGCAACTGGACGCAGCTCTCAAAGCTGCCAAGCCAGGCACGACCATCCTGCTCGCACCCGGCAACTACCCAGGCGGATTGAGCGCTCGCAACTTGCGTGGCGAAAAAGGTAAACCGATCACTATCGCCGGAGCGCTGCGCGAGAAACCACCGATTTTCACCGGCGGAACTACCGGGCTGCACCTTACCGATCCGCAGCACGTCGAGTTGCGCAATTTCATGGTCAGTGGTGCGTCAGCCAACGGGATCAACATCGACGACGGCGGCAGCTTCGATTCCCCCGCACAACACGTGACCCTCAACGGCCTTAGAGTGCGCGACATCGGTGGCGGCGGCAACCACGACGGGATCAAGTTCTCCGGCGTGCGCGACTTCCGCATCGAGGATTGCCGGATCGAACATTGGGGCGAACGCGGCTCCGGCATCGACATGGTCGGTTGTCACGACGGCCAGATCTCCGCCTGCGAATTCGAACATCGCGAGCAAGCGATCTCGGCCAACGGTGTGCAGGCAAAAGGCGGCAGTCAGCGAATCACTATCCGCCGTAGCCACTTCAAAAACGCTGGCGGCCGGGCGGTCAACCTCGGCGGCAGCACCGGTGCTGATTACTTTCGACCCGCCAACGCCAAGTTCGAGGCAACCGACCTGACGGTGGAAGACTGCTTTTTCGAAGGCTCGATGGCACCGGTCGCGTTCGTTGGAGTCGCCGGAGCAAGCGTGCGTAACAACACCATCCTGCGCCCACGACGCTGGATCGCACGCATACTCCAAGAGAACACCGCGCCGCATCTCACCCCTTGCCGCGACGGCCGCTTCGAACGCAATCTGGTCGCGTTCCGCGCCGATGAACTGCACACCCCGATCAATATCGGCGCAGCTACCCAAGCAGACACTTTCCGCTTCGCAAACAACGAGTGGCTGTGCCTCGACGGTCACTCAGCGAGCAAGCAGCTGCTCCCCTTACCAGTCCCAGAATCAGGAGGATTATTCCACGAGAATTCAGGACCGATCGAGCTGAACCCAGAAACCATCAAGAACTACGCCGGCACCAACATCGGCGTCCGCTGGTGGACTCTCCTCCCAAAGACCAAGCTACCGAAGCGCAGCCCTGAAGAACCGTAGTCTGAAGCTCCGGCTCCGGTCAGCCGTAACTTCGATTTCAAAATCGAAGCCCATCGTGCTCGGACTTCATGCTTGGGCACTGCTCTTCGATTTTGAAATCGAAGTTACGCCATCGCCTGCGGCGATGGGATTTCCCGGCAGCCTCTCCACCTTTCGACAAAACTCATCGTCCCAAGCCACCAAGGATCATGGGGTCTCGAACGGGCGTGCACCCTACCATGCGTGGATTCTGCCCCCTTGACGAAGCTCAAAGCTGAGGCATCTTGAGATGTAAAAATTGCTCTCCCCGAGCAATCAATAAAGGGGGCGTCCTGGCTTCGACTTATGGTTTGAAGTCTGGGTGGCATGTCGAGGTTGATCAGTTGGCCTCGTAAAAAGCTGATCAAAACAAAAATAAATGCAGATTCTAACGAATTAGCTCTCGCGGCATAGATCGCGACGTTTCTCATCCGACGC
Organism: Verrucomicrobiales bacterium; assembly: GCA_047619485.1. Lineage (GTDB taxonomy): Bacteria > Verrucomicrobiota > Verrucomicrobiia > Verrucomicrobiales > DEV007 > JBLHKE01. The sequence goes on from JBLHKE010000027.1 coordinate 14,020, forward strand.
CCACTAGGGTGGGAAGCGAACTCAGTGGGCTAGCAGAAATATCGGGTCTCCGGTTCAGAAAGCGAAATTAAACAGGAGAATCGGGATGAAGCACCTTGTCGTATGTGGTGCCACTCCTCAAAACCGAACAGCGACTAAGCATGTAGAAACCTAGATAGATTGCGATAAGGACAGGGGTTCGACTCCCCTCGCCTCCACTTAACTCGCTTATTTACAGCAAGTTGAGAGAACCTCAACAAGGGGTGCAAATCCCCCCGCCTCAGTCTATCGGGCTGGGTGCTCCCGCTTTTTTACGGTTTTCTCTAGAGACAAGCGTGTGAACCGAGAGGCAATTTTGGGCGAGAAGGCGTGTTCTATCCGTGTTGCGAATCGCGGCAGTTTTGCGGAAGGAGTCCCGGCTTACTGCTCCCCATTGGCGACTCCTTCTCTCTCGGTCGCAGGCCGCGAGAACCCCGTAGTAGTCCTTGTGTCGTTCACGAATCAGTGAGTCCATCGACTCGCCGAGGATTCATTTTTTTACTTGGCGGTAGTGGGCGCCTCTACCCTTGCCGCGGAGTTCGGCATAGCCCTTGTCGATCAGCTCGGCGAACTTGTCTTTCAGGGTGTGGCGATTCGCACCGAGCGTCTCTGCGGCCTCGGCGACCGAAAGGGTTTCACGAGCACGCAGCAACTTGAGCAGGCGGCCGCCCAGTGGCGAGAGATCGTCGGGAAGGGCGTCCTCTGCTGGCGTGCCGGGAGATGCAGCCAAGCGCTCGCGCAGGCGGCCAATCTGGGATCTCAACGACCGCAGGAAAAAGAGGATCCAAGGCTCCCAGTCGTCTGCCTTCCCAAAAGACTTCTGGGTGCGCCGCAGGGCGAGGTAATAGGCTTCCTTGTTGTGCTCGATCACGCTCTCCAGCGAGCTGTAGGAGGCGTAGGCGTAGCCCGCACGGAGGAGCATCAGGTTGGTCAGGATCCGTGAGATCCGCCCGTTGCCATCCTGGAAGGGATGGACGGCCAGGAAGACGACGTTGAACACGGCAATCCGCAGCAAGGGATGGAGGACGGGATCCGCCTCTTCCTTCGCATGCCAGCCCAGCAGCCTCTCCATCAGCATTGGGGTCTCGAACGGGGATGCCGTTTCGAAAACGATGCCGACCTGCTTGCCGTCCGCATCGAAGGCCGCGACGTGGTTGTCGAGCGACTTCCAGTTTCCCCGATGGCGCTCGTCCTTGTCGCTATAGCGCAGAAGGTCCCGATGTAGCTGGAGGAGAATGTTCTCGGAAACGCGCAGCTCCGGCCACGCGGTTTGGATCGACTCCATCACGTAGGCGTAGCCAGCCACCTCCTGTTCGTCGCGGGAGTGAAAGGACTCCTTTCCCAGGCTGCCGATGAGTTGCTCGACTTCGGCATCGCTGAGTTTCGCCCCCTCGATCCGGGTCGATGATCCCGCACTTTCGATGGTGGCGATGCGACGCAAGGAACGCAGAGTCTCCGGCCCGAGGCTCTCGAGTGCCCTCCACTCGCCCTTGAACTCGTCGATCGCGGCGATCAGAGTCAGCATCTCGTTAGTCGGCTGGAGATCCGGCGGAAGGGGAATCTGCATGGGGAAGACTACCTCCAATTTCCCTCAATACCATCCATTTCCATCCAATTAACTCCAATTCGTGTCCGCGAGTGGGCCGGAAGCGCCAAGAATCAGTAGGGCCGACTGTCTTCTCGGCCTTCACCAACCCCGAGGAAGGTTAGGAGCGGATCCTCCGTAGTTGTTCCTCACGCACCGCTGGCCGGACGAATCTTCCTCTTGAGATGACAACCAAGCCTACAGGGATGCTCGACGAAACCGGCCACTTTTTACACTTTGCACGAAGTGTAAAGAGTCTGTTCAGGGCGAACGGGTAAACCGATCTTGCCAAAATAGGCGCCAAAAGTGACGCAAAGCTCAGCAGAGCTGTAACAATCTGGCGAAAACGGGAATCGGTGGGTAGAATCATCCCATTGTGAACTCCGAACAAGCTGACCCTGGTGCATGCAAGCACTGCGGCAAACCCCTGCGTGAAAACGATCTGGGGAGTGTCTGCCATGCCTGTTTGATGTCCGCAGCGCTGGATGCCAGCGTCGGGGATGCGGACGTGGACACGGCGATGCCGGAGGGATCAGGCGCTTCGGCTTCCGACCCCGACCGTCACCTGCGGTCGGATCTCCTCGAGGGAACTACCGTCGGCCCGACCGGGCGCTACAAGATCCTGCAACAGCTCGGCGAGGGCGGATTCGGGATCGTCTACATGGCCGAACAGACCGCCCCGGTGCGCCGGCGGGTCGCCCTCAAGATCCTCAAGGCCGGGATGGACACCCGCCAGGTGGTGACCCGTTTCGAGGCCGAGCGCCAAGCGCTCGCCATGATGGACCACCCGAACATCGCCAAAATCCTCGACGGCGGCGAGACGGACCAGGGGCGGCCGTTCTTCGTCATGGAGCTGGTGCGCGGCACGCCGATCACCGCCTACTGCGACCGCGAGCAGCTCGATACCGGGGCGCGGCTCGAGCTCTTCCGGAAGGTCTGCCAGGCCGTCCAGCACGCCCACCAGAAGGGGATCATCCACCGCGATCTCAAGCCCTCCAACATCCTCATCACCGCCCCCGACGGCGCCGAGCCGGTGCCGAAGGTCATCGACTTCGGGGTGGCCAAGGCGATGGAGAACAACCTCACCGACAAGACGCTCTTCACCCGCTTCGAGCAGATGATCGGCACCCCGGCCTACATGAGCCCGGAGCAGGCCGGCTCCGAAGGCGGGGTCGACGTTGACACCCGCTCCGACATCTACGCCCTCGGCGTACTCCTCTACGAACTGCTCACCGGCACCACGCCGATCGAGGCCAACACATTGCAAAAAGCCGCATTCGACGAGGTGCGCCGCCTCCTGAACGAGGATGAAGCGCCCCGACCCAGCGCCCGGCTCTCGAGTTTGGAGGCGGAACGGCGCAGCACCATCGCCAGGGAGCGCGGCACCGAGGCGGGCGGCCTCAGCAAACTCCTGCGCGGCGAACTCGACTGGATCGTGATGAAGGCGATCGAGAAGGACCGGCGGCGGCGCTACGAGACCGCCAATGCCCTCGCCCTCGACGTGGAGCGCCACCTCGCCGACGAACCGGTCAGCGCTGGCCCCCCGACCGCCGCCTACCGCACTGGCAAATTCCTGCGCCGCCACAAGGCGCCGCTCGCCGTGGCCGCGGCACTGATCCTCCTCCTCTTGGCGGGCATCACAGCCACCAGCTGGCAGGCGATCCGCGCCACCGCAGAACAACGCCGTACCGCTGCGGAAAAGGATCGCGCGCTCGGAGCGGAGGAAATCGCCGAGGAGCGCCGCAAGGAGGCCGAGGCCATCTCGGACTTCCTCAGCAGTATGTTCGAGTCCGCCCAACCTGGTGCGGAGGGCGGAGGGCGGAGGGCGGAGGGCGGAGGGCGGAGGGCGCACGATCACCCTCATCGAATCGATCAAGATTGCTGAAAAAAAATTGGAGGATGACGAGGAGATTTCGGCGAATCGACGCGCCAAGCTCCAACATACAATTGCGGAAGTTTACCAAAGCCTTGGCTCATACAACGCCGCCATTACTATCATGGAAAAGTACCGTGACCCTTACCTTGAGGGGGGTGGCACGGACGATGAGCACATGATTGGGGCGCTTTCCGACCTGGCATCATACTATAGCGATTCCCGAAGAGACGTTGATGCTCAGGAGCTACGTGAACGTGTACTGACATCGAGTCGGGAGAGGCTGGGTTCCGACCATCCAGAAACACTCACAGCCTTGCACACATTGGCGCTGTCCTATCAGAAATCTGGACGCTCGGAAGAGGCTCGGGCCATGATCGAAGAGGCCTTAGCAAAAAGTCGGACCATTAACGGACCAGAGCACGGTTCAACTCTTAGCATATTGTTCGCGCTGTATGGCTACTACAATGGGCAAGAGGGGCTGGAAAAATCTATAGAGCTATTGGAAATTTTCAACCGGGTCTACGGAGCTGAACATCCGATGTCGCTATATGCGATGGATCGGGTAGCCAATTCATTGCGCGGTGTTGGGCGTGTCGAGGAATCGGTGACGATGTGCGAGGAGCTTCTGGGTCTGCGCCGCAAAGTGATTGGTTCCAATCACCCCGACACTTTAGGCGTGATGAATGATCTGAGTTTTCGCTATGCCCATTCAGGTCGATTGGAAGAGGCAATCGAGATGGGCAAAGAACTCGTGGAACTCGCCCGGAATGCTCTCGGTCCCGATCACACGGACACCCTCACTGCGATGCACAATCTCGGAATTTTCTACGCGAAAATCGGGTCTATGGAGGAGGCCGTCGCCACTCTTGAGGAAGCGCTGACGCTGCGGAAAAAGGTAATTGGCCTGGAAAATCCCTTGACACTTTTGACGATGCAGAATCTCGGAGCGTGCTATGCGGAGATCGGGTCTAACGATCGAGCGATCACCTTGCTCGAGGAGTCGCTGTTGCTGCGTAAGAAAGTTCTCGGACCCAAACATCCCGACACCCTGCATTCGATGCACGAGCTGGCTCAAATCTACCGCGCCGCCGGACTGCAAGACAAAGCGCTCGTGATAGACGAGGAAGTTTGGGAGTTGATGGGCTATTTGCGGCTTAATGCTGATTCCCCTGCGGCGACCTCCGTCCTCATCGAACCGACCTCAACGTGGTGCTGGATCCACCCGGTCGATGGGGTCGATCCGATGGAGACCGTCCCCGACTTCCACCGCACTTTCTTCAATGCGGACTACGACGATGCGTCCTGGCAGACCGGCAGGGATGGCGAGGGAACGAGCGGCTATTTGGGCACAATTTTAACGGCTGAAGTGAGAGGTGTTCGTATGAAATCCGTGATGGTCGACAGTCCCGCCGCGCGTGGCGGCCTGCTTGCTCGCGATCTCATTCGCATGCTCGACGGTGAACCGTTTGCGGATCTTCCGGCATTCCGGGCTATGTTGGCCGCCAAGAACCCCGGGGACCAGGTCATCCTGTCCGTCGTGAGGGGCGACGAATCCAAAGAACTGACGGTGACCTTGGGGAGCTCGCCGGATCGTGTCGGCTTCGGCTACGGTGACGAGTGGTTCGAGGGCGTGGACATCGGCACGCCAAACGAGAAAGCACTTGGCAAGAGTGCCTACCTGCGCCACCGCTTCACCACCGAGAGAGAACACACCAATCTCGAACTGCGCTGCCGGCGCGACGATGGCATCATCGTCTACCTCGACGGCAAAGAAGTCGGCCGGGACAACATGGAGGATGGCGAGGATACTTACGAGCTTTCCGCTGCTGTAACCGTCGGAGGATTCGCCGAGGCAGCCGTCTTTCGCATCCCATTGGACGGCATCGTCCTCCCGGCCGGCGAGCACGTCCTCGCTATCTCCCTACACAACACCGAGGCACCCAGCTCCGACCTCCGCATTGGCCAGATTACACTGGTGGAAGTGGAGTAGATATTCCAAGCGCCACATAAAGAGAGCCGGGCGCCGGATTCAAGGCGCCTGGGATCAAAGCGGGAATGAGCCACTGTGCCTCAGCGAGAAGAGAAATTTCCGTCGATGCTGTAACAACTTGGGATTTCCGGGAATTGGGTGGGTGAAGGGCAGCACTCGCAGGCCCGATTGAAAATCACGAACCAACTGAATACCATGAAACAAGACAACTCAACCTCTACCAATCGCCTCCGCCAATCCTCGGCCTGGCGTATCGCCCTTATTACCTGCCTAAGCCTAGCCATCGGAGCAACTGCCATGGCCAAGAAAGGCGGAGGAAAACCCGGGGGCGAAGATCCGCCACCGGATCCTGAACCCACTCCGGCGCCGATCAGTTATGTCCTGACTTGGATTCAAAGCGACGGCGATACCTGGAGCCGGTTCCACGATGTCGATGCGAATGGTGTCGCGGTTGGGTTCTTTGGAGGATTTGCCGATCGCTACGGAATCGTGAGTTTTCCTGATCGGAACGAGGTGGTCGACTTGGAATCTGTAGCCGCAACCCATCCCGACTACCCTGGTGGCCGACTCTTGAACGGTTACACCATCAGCGAAGGATTGGTCATCAGTGGAGATCTGCAGGATCCGACCGGGAAAATTCATTGCTACGCGCTGCAACTGATCGACAACGGCCCAGGTGTGGCTGTTGGGGTGGCGTGGTTCCACACCTTCTCGCCGGACTTTGGCGGCCTCGACGGAATCAGGGCTTATGTCGTTGATGCGTCGGAGAGCGGGGATATCTTGATCGAAACGACCTTCCGAACTGCCGATGGATCGTCCGCTACGCGTGGTGACGTCTGGCGGCCCGCAGAGGGGGCGCCGTCCGCGTTGACTGTGGTGCCATCACCCGCTACTCGCGCGATCAACCGTCACCGAGACGTTGTAGCTGGCAGTCGGCTTTACCCGGTTTTACCAGTCGTTACGAACCTCGAGACCGGTCAGTCGACGGAACTAGGGCTCTACAACGATTCCACCACCACGGCCTATGATCTTGGCGATGATGGGACAGTCGTGGGCTGGGGGCGCACCGGTTCCAAGCGGCGTTCGCGGACTACCGCGTTGCGCTTTGTCGGGGGCGCATGGGAAGCGATCGATCCGACCGGATCCGCTTCACAGTCGGTGCGCGTGAACAGCGTCGGCCAGATACTTGGGATCTCCGGTTCCGCAGTGTTTCTTTTCTCCGGTGATCCCGACTTCGGCTTCCGCCTCGTTGACAATCTTCTCGATCCCGCCGAGAACACGGCCTCCGATCTGGCGCTTTGGGATGCCGCGGATCCGATCGATTTGAGCACCCCTCTTGACTATCTCCGGTTGGGGGATCCGAACGGGAGCGGCTTCGGGCACATCTGCGGGCGGCGCATGATCGATGGCGTCGAGCGTGGGTTCATCCTCACTCCCGTGGCTCCGTAAAAGCACCGCTTGATCGTCCCGCCCCGTGTTGCGTCACGGGGCGGGATCGGTCATTGTCAGGTCAGCAAACCACCCACTCCACCAATGTCTTCCGACCACGATTTCCCCAACACGCGCTGGAGCGTGGTGCTTGACGCGCAGGATCCCGACAGCGCGTTGCGGCACCGGGCGCTGGAGCGGATCTGCCGGACTTATTGGCTACCGATCTACGCCTACGCGCGCGGGCAGAAGCTGAGCCCGTCGGATGCGGAAGACCTGACGCAAGACGTCCTTGTGGATCTCTTGCAGAAGCAAGCCTTCGAGAAGGTCGGGGCGGAGAAGGGGCGGCTGCGTTCGTTTCTCATGGCGGTGACAAAGAACCAATTGATACAGGCGAAGAGGAACGCCAGCCGGCAGAAGCGGGGAGGCGGGGTGCCGGTGCTCTCGTTGGATTTCGAGGATGCCGAAAAACGCTGTTCCCTGGAACCGGCCGACGACGAGACACCGGAGACCCTGTTTGATCGGCACTGGGGGGCGGACCTTCTGCGGCGCGCGATGGAGCGGCTGGAAGCGGTCTACATCGCCGAGGGGAAATCGGAGATCTTCGTGGCGCTGCGCGATGTCATCGGGCAGCGCCGGGGCGACGCGGATTACGCCGAGCTCGCGGCTGGGCTGGGGATGACCGAGGGTGCGACCCGGGTGGCGGTCCACCGCCTGCGCAAGCGTTACCGGCGCCTCCTAAAAGAGGAGATCGCCCTAACGCTAGACGACGAGAGCGAGGCTGCGGTCGAAGAGGAGATCCGCTACCTGTTCGGCGTCTTTGCCCGCTGATTTTCAAGTGGTGTCGCGCGTCCTTCGCAGTCATCCCCGTCCAAGCAATTTTCCGGCACACCCACAAGTTCAAAAGCCAACCAAACCACCCGACATGCACTTTATCAGTAGCTGCTATCTCAAAATTCTTTGCTTCGGAGGAATCCTCTTCCTGGGAATTTCATCAAAGGCGACCATTCCCATACTGGAAGTTGTCCAGGAAGGTTCTGATATAAGCTTGGTCTGGAACGACACTGGCGAGAATTGGATCCTGGAAACTAGTGCCGATTTGGGATTATCGACGCAGTGGGAGTTCGTTGATCAGCAGCCAGTCCTGGCTGACGGCTTTTTTTCAGTCCCGGTTCCGGTAGGAGCACACAAGCAATACTTCCGGCTCCGCTTTCATGAAAGCGACTCGACGGGCTTCGCCTCGATCCCCGGCGGCACGTTCATGATGGGGAATCCGTTCGCTGCTGAGGGCTATTCCAACGAGCGCCCGGTCCACACCGTGGGGGTAAGTGCATTTTACATGGCGAAGCACGAGGTGACGAAGGCCCTGTGGGACGAGGTGAGGGTGTGGGGATCAGGCCGCGGTTACACCGATCTTCCGGCGGGCGGAGGAAAAGCACCTGACCACCCCGTGCACTCGATCAGCTGGTATTCGATGGTGAAGTGGTGCAATGCGCGGAGCGAGAAGGACGGACTGGCAGCGTGCTACACGGTTGGCGCCGCGGTATTCCGGTCAGGCACCAGCACGCCGGCCTGCGATTGGGGCACCAACGGCTACCGGCTGCCCAGCGAGGCTGAGTGGGAGAAGGCAGCGCGGGGCGGGCTGAGCGGGCAGCGGTTCCCATGGGGGGATACGATCAGCCATGCAGATGCGAATTTTAGGAACAATAGCCGTGGACCTTATCAGACTGGGACGACGGGTTACCATCCGGCTTATGCGGCGGATGGCATCGTACCATACACCTCGCCCGTGGGCAGTTTCCCAGCGAATGGCTATGGACTTTTCGATTTGACGGGAAATGTGATGGAGAGGTGCTGGGATTGGTATTCTCGCGTTTATTATGAATTTTCGCCAGATGGCGATCCTCATGGTGCCGGTTCGGGCACGAGCCGGGTGCACCGGGGCTGCAGTTGGGACGACGATCTCTGCCGTGTCACGTACCGCGGCCTCCGTCGCCCGACCAACTCGAACAACTACGTCGGGTTCCGGCTTGTCCGCAGTTCAGTCCCTTAGAACAGCCAGCAGCCCTCTTCTCCGGTGAAGGCGAAAGCGAGGTGTTCGACGCACTGAGAGATGTCCATGGCCAGGGACGAGGTCACCACAACGACGAGGATCTGGCGGTGGGTCTCGGCATGAGCGAAGGGGCGGTCAGGGTCGCTGTGCACCGCCTCCGCAAACGCTACCGGCGCCTCCTGAAATAAGGGGTCGCGCTCACCCTCGAAGACGAGAATGAAGAAGCGGTCGAAGATGAGATCCGCTACCTGTTCGGCATCTTTGCCCGTTGAACATGGGTAGCGGGGACGCGGTAGAAACACTTTTTACAATTGGCGTCTTCTGTAAAAAGTGAGCCAGCACTGCCACTGGGAATCACGGGTTTCAGAGCCGATTCGAGAGACTCCGCTAGGGGCGAAATGTAAAGAGTCGCCACGCCTGCAAGTGGATCGATTGGATTTCATCCCGCGACATCCACTATTCGAAAAAAGGCGTGTTGAAGGCGTGTTTCTTCTTTCGTCTTCTTCATAACCCATTGATTATCAATGGTGATTTTTTCTCTGACAGGGGTTCGCCTCCCCTCGCCTCCACTTAATCATTGAAAATGAGTAAGTTACGACTTGAAAGGCGGAGGGGGGATATCCCCTAGCCTCTAGGGGAATTCCAAGTTCTGCTTCCCGGTATTCACTTGGATTACGATTGAGTAAAAAGTGTTCAGAGGATCAATT
>JBLHKE010000028.1:0-23332 GCA_047619485.1 Verrucomicrobiales bacterium
CTAGGGGCTGCTCCCCGCTATGATTACATCATGAGACGGACGCGGAAGTTTTTGCTGAATATCAGACAGGATCGGGAGGTGCCTGATGGAGTCCGGTTTGTACATGTTGTTTCTCGGACGGCGGGGCAGGAAATTTTGTTTGGGGATCATGAAAAGGAGACGTTTCGGAAGATCTTGTTCAAACAATTGAAGTTCTCAGGGCTGCGGGCCATGGCTTGGTGTTTTATGGGGAACCACTTCCATCTTCTGCTCGAGGTGCCTGACAAGGAAGTTGCTTTGGCCACGCTTTCTGATGATGACGTGCTCTCGCGTTTGATGGTCTTTGGTGGGGAGAAGTCAACCAAGTTTGCTTTGGCAGAACTTGAGACTTGTCGATCGATTGGCAATGTCGCCGGCGTGGAGCGGATCGCATCGAAGGTGCGGGCACGTTTATTTGATCTTTCCCTCTTCATGAAGGAACTGAAGCTACGGATGACTTTGGCTTACAATTTTTCTACTGGGCGGCGGGGCACGCTATGGGAAGGGCGGTTTAAGAGTGTGTTAGTCCAGGGCGGTGAAGCGCTTCGGGCAGTGGCGGCCTACATTGATTTGAACCCTGTGCGAGCGGGGTTGGTGAAGAATCCAGAGACTTATCGTTGGTGCAGTTATGCGGCGGCACTGGGTGGAATGCGTCAAGCGCGGGCGGGGTTAGTTTCTGCCATCTCGTTTGAGAAGAAAATTTCGTGGAAGGTAGCGGCTGAACGGTATCGAAAGTTTATGTACGGCATTGGACAGGAGGTGAAGGGAACTCGGACGGCGCAAGCGCAAGGTAACGTGAAGTCGAAAGGGGGCTTCACACAGCGGGAGATTGAGGCAGTGTGGGAGGCTGGTGGGAAGTTGACTCTCGCGCAGGCACTTCATTGCCGGATTCGTTACTTTACCGATGGAGCGGTGTTGGGAAGCCAAGAATTTGTAGATGATTTTTTTGCCCGACAACGGGAATCGTTTGGCGGGAAACGGCTGAACGGTGGGCGCCGGCTAAAATTGGCTCAGTGGGGTGACCTGCGTGTGCTGCGTGATTTGAAGACCTATCCAGTAGTCACGTCATCGGGATAGGTTGCTTACTTGTAAACGCAGTCGGAATCCGTTACAGACAATTGCCAGTGCTATGGTGAAATTCTGGATTCCACCCCACAGCAAGTAGATGGATTCAGAGGGGCACTCCACCCGTGCTTCGAGAGACTCATCAGCGCAAAGAGAGCCCTGAGGAGAATCAGCCGCCAAGGATCGGCAGAGGCATATCCGAGGAAGACGCGGAACCCATCAACTGGAAGGATAAAGTTGCGGTTTTCGGGGGATGAGAAACTGGTCTGGCTCCTCGCAGAAATCTCGACCTACCCGTGCTCCGCGCCAACGCGGAAATCTCTTAGCAACATGGTGCGCACCCAGCTTTCCGACCCGCCCACCCTGGCCAATAGGCCGGGGGAGTTACTGAACGGTATGCTTGCAAGGGGCGATCGTTCCATTCCCTTGACGCAATGAGCCAACCGCGATCCTGGCGCGGCGATCCGGTGGTATCAACAGAAGCTTGCCGACAGCGTCCTCTTCCGAGGCCTCAGTGATGATTTATAAATCAATCTCGTCAAAGGCCTCGCCAACTCCAATCTGGATCGGGCGCTGGAACTCTTTGCCTCCTCACCCGAGGCATTCAGGCCAGGGGGTATGTATGCATATGCAGGATCCGGTAGAGCTACGCACTTGGCGAGGCGACTAGGATCCCCAAACTGGTGCTACTCTCGTCTCGTGGGCCGGCGGGCACCAGTCTCATCGAGCCATGACTCCAGCTTTTTTCTGAGCGTCGCAGCCACTTCCGGTAGGTCGTCTGCGAGGTCTGTTTTCTCACTGAGATCAGCCTCAAGGTCGTAGAGTTCCACCGAGTCGTCGTCGTAGCGGAGAATGAGTTTGTAATTCCTCTCGCGGATGGCCGAACCCGGACGGTTCCCCCTGTGGAAGGACCAATGCGGATAGTGAAAAAAGAGCGGTTCGCGGGACACGTCCTTGCCTGTGAGAACCGGCCTGAGCGATGCTCCGTCGAGTTTTTCGTCGTTCTTCGGAGAAGTTCCGCTCGCGTCGAGGATGGTCGCGGTCAGATCCATCGAGATCACCGGTGTGGGATCGGTCACGCCCGCCCGGGTTACGCCTGGCCAGCGGATGATGAGCGGGACGCGGATCCCGCCCTCGTAGAGGTAGCCTTTTCCTTCACGGAGTGGGCGGTTGTCGGTGGCACCACTCCAGCCACCGTTGTCGCTGGTGAAAATCACCAGCGTGTTGTCGGCGATGCCGAGTCGCTCGATCTCATCTAGCACCCGTCCAACCGCGCGGTCGGTCGCCTCAAGTTGGGCTCCGTAAATTGGGTTTACCAGCCCTGGACCTTCTTGCCCCTCATACTTGGTGATCAGATCAGCAGGCGCCTCGAAAGGATAATGCGGATTGTAGGTCCACAGGGAGACGAACATTGGCTTCTCGCTGTTGTCGCGCATCCAGGTGATGGTTTCGTCCGCCAGACGGTCGCTCAGATACTCGCCCTTTTTGCGCGGCTCGAGGGTCGGAATGCGGTAGGGATCAAAGTAAGTCGGTGGCCCGCCCCTGCCACAACCGCCGACGTTGACGTCAAACCCCTGCCGGTCTGGATAATAGGCTGAACCACCGGTCGACGGGTCATCCTTTCTCACGGCAGAACCCGAGAGGTGCCACTTGCCGAAGAAGCCGGTGGCGTAGCCAGCGTCCTTTAGCCGCTCGGCCAAGGTCACTCGCTCCAGCGGCAGGATGTGTTCGATCTCCGGTGGCTGGATCGTGCGGTCTTCCGGCCAGAAATTCTTACCGTCGGCTCCGTGCTGCGTGATGTTCAGGCGCGCCGGAGCTAGTCCGGTCATCATGGCGGCGCGGGTGGGAGAACACACCGGCGATGCGGAATAGGCGTCGGTGAAGCGCACCCCTTGCTTTGCCAGCGCGTCGATGTTCGGGGTGCGCAGCTTACCGTTGCCCTGACATGCCAAGTCCATCCATCCCATGTCATCGGTCATGATCAGGACGATGTGCGGAGGCTTGCTCTTAGCGGACGGTTCGGCCAGCACGGTGGTGACTAGCGCCAGAAGGCAGCAGTAGGGAATCAAAAGTTGTTTCATGGCATCAAAATTTCAGGGTGGTCAGTTCGAGACGAAAACTTGCTGAATGAGATGAACACGAAAAGCGAGTTTATGCCAGTCGACAGTTCGATCGCATCTAGCTCCGTTTGTTCGAAAAGTAGCGGAGATTGAGTGTTGTTGGATACGACTAGGCCGCTCCAACGAATGAAGAACGCACCTGCATCCGGAATCGCTGTTGCCTGAACCGGTGTGCCAAGCTGGTAGCAGTTCGTGTTCGGAGTGAGGACAACGGATCCAAAGCCTTCGCCAGAAAGCTCGATCGGGCATCCACGCGCAAAGGTTCCGATCATATGGTTAAGCCTCAAAGATGGGAGTTCTTGTATATCCGGGGATGGTTGGAATTGTCCAATGATCGTGGGGTCGGTGCGGTGTAGGATCTTTGCGCGAATCGGTCGGTTGCCGATATCGCGTCCAAGCAGGGCGAGCGTGGCGCCCTCTTCCAACAAGATGTGACCAAAAAAATCCGTTAGCGCACCCATCAAGACAGCTCAACACCCACCTCGCACCCGTAATGTCCGAAAATTTGGTTGCAGTGGGAACTGCTGATGCGCAGCCCGGTCGGGGCGCCACGAGATCTTGAATTCTGTTCGCTTTCAGAGCCGGAATACGGCAGGAATGGCGCGATGAACGACCCGAAATACAGCTCGCCCCTTTCCGCTCAACTGACGAAGAGATGGTTCGTCCTGCGACATGGACGAAGCGAAGCGAACGAGAAGGGCGTCGTGGCAAGCCAGCTCATCAACGCGGAGGCCGCCTACGGCTTAACCGATGTCGGCCGGGCCGAGGTTGAAAAATCTGTCCAGGATGAGGTGGCAACCTTGCAGGATGGCTCACCGCTCTTGATTCTGATGTCCCCCTTCCTCCGAACTCGCCAAACAGCGGAGATCGCGGGGGAGATTCTCGGGCTTCAAGCCGAAACAGATGATCGTCTCGTCGAAAGGGATTTCGGTGACTACGAGTTGCTCTCCGACGAGCACTATGATGAAGTCTGGGATGTCGATCCGAAGAATCCGGATGCAGTTCCCGGCAGGGCAGAAACGGTCTACCAGGTGGTGAAACGCGTGACTGACCTTGTTCTAGAAGTGGAAGGAAATCCGGATATCAGAACCTGCCTCCTCGTGACCCATTGCGATGTCGCGATGATTCTTTCGTGTGCTTTCCAAGACGCCGATCCGCGTTACCACCGTTCGCGGGATCCGATTAAGACAGGGGAATTACGGCGCCTAATTCAATAGAGCCGTTCCACTTTGACCTCCCGATCTTTCCTCCGGCTAGTCACGATCAAGTCGTAGGTGTCCGGCCCCATCTCCACGACATCATCGGAGTCTTCCACGAGCCCTCCGACAACCACATGCATGGATTGTAGGCCGCCCAACCACCAGCGGGTGTCAGTGATATAGACGGGATCGCCAACCTTCGCGCGCAGCTGGTTCATGACCGCAGGAGATAATTTTACCACCGGGAGTTGTGCCTCGCCTTCAAAGGCCGCTTCTACTCCTGCTTTCCGGGGCATCGCTAGGGTCTGCGCCGAATCGTTTTCGCTGCCTTCGGAACCCTTGTAGTGTCGAATCGCATCCTTCACAGTTCCCCAGACCAACCCGGCCTGCTTTTCTTTCGGTTCGGGCTTGGAGATCAGCGTCACAGCCACGCCGATTACGACACTGGCACCGAGCCCAAATAGCGCCCGCATGAATTTATACTGTGTGGCTCCGGCGAAAAAGCCATCACCGCGATCGCGGAAATTTTCGTCCATCGGGACGCCATGAGCAAATGGGCGAATGATTTCAGGGACGAAAATCGACACCCCGATAGCGACCAAGCCGCCGACGATGGTCGCAAGCGCCGCCTTCGCCGTAAAGCGCCGCCAGAACACCGAAAGCATCAACGCCACCACTAGGGGAGGTGTGACGGCTGCCGTCATCGCTCCATGGGCGGCATAGATCGTTTTGAACTGCATGAACACCGGAACAAGAGCGATACCAAACAGGGTAACGCCGACAGCACTGAACCGAGCCGTTCGCAGCAGTTGTTTCTCACTGGCTCCGGGATTCACCAAAGGCTTGTAGACATCATTCACAACGATGGCGGACACCGCAGTGATGAGCGTATCCACAGTCGACATGAGCGCGGCAGTCAGCGCTGCGAGAATGAGGCCGAATACTCCAGGGTGCGACAGGAATTCCGCGGTGATATAAAAAGCTTTCTTCGGCTCCATCTCGGGAAGGATGCCAGCGTGAACGAAAGCCTGACCGATCCAGCCGCCCGAGGCCACCACAATTGCGGCGATCGGCATCAGGATCAGCGGCATGGCAATCGCAGCTTTGCGAGCCTCGCGCGTGGACTTGGTCGCCATGTAGCGCATCAGGATTCCCTGGTTGAGGAAGTAGAAAAAGGCAGAGTTCGCCATGGCGTCCTGCCAGAAGATCCCTACCGATGGGAAGGTTGAATTCTCGTTGAAGTTGTTGAAGGCAAGACGGTGCCCTCGCGGCAGGTGGCCGAAGAATTCATCCATCCCGCCAAGGTAATGGATCCCCAGCGCGAACAGAACGATTCCGGTCAAAAGCAGCATCACGCCCTGGAACAGATCGGTCATGATCACGGAGGTCTGGCCGCCAAAGGTCACGTAGATCGCAGAGATGGAGGCGACGAGCATCGCCGAGCCCATCACGTTCCAGCCAAGCAGATGATGAAAAACAGTTCCCATCGTGTAGAGATTCACCCCGATGTAACTGATGAGGTAAATCAGGACCCCCACCGTCGCAGCGATGCGCACTTTACGATTGAACCGCCGTTCGAAATACTCCGGCACCGTGGTGATGCGGGAGAAATAGAGAATCGGCAGCCAGCCGAATAGCAGCAGAGGCATCAGCGCCCAGTCGTTCAGGTAAGTCTGGCTGGAAGCAAATCCGTAGTTGTAGGCCGCCTGGGAGTACTTCACGAAGCTGTAGGAGCCTACTAGGGTGGCGACGAGGCTGAAGGCGATCATCCACCATGAGAATCGCTGGCCACCGAAGAAGAAGTCCTTGGTGCCTTTCTGCCGCCGCCCGAACCACGTTCCGATCAGCAAAATCATGACGAGGTAAACGATCACGATCCCGAAGTCGATTGGTTTGCCGATCGTCTTCTCCGACCTTGCCTCACCCGTATACGGGACAGCTTCCGCCTCGCTCATCGGCGCATATTGCAGGTAGCCCTGGATCACCATGAAGAACATCAGCCCACCCAGCATGATGAGCAGGTTGCGAAGCCCTCGTCCCGAAAGGCCGATATAGCCTTGGCGACCTGCGAAATACAATCCCGCGGCGAAAACCAAGCCGCTGATGGTATATTGATAAATGAAAGGATCCATGACGACTGCTAGAGAAATATTTTTCGCCCGCGACATCCCTCGCGGTCTGTCAGTTGGGGCTGGGGGGGTGGAGAACAGGACACTGCCCGCCTACTTGTCCGATGTCATCGTGGATCGTCGGATTCTTCAAGCCTAAAGTTGATGTGGGATCGCAGCCCCGTCGACTAAGGGCCTGTAGTAAATAACTCCTACAATCTGCTGGTTATTTTGGCCATCACCCGCGTTAGCCTCCAACTCAAATAGCCCGCTATAATCGCTGAAATCTGCCTTGGTGCTGGCTAAAATTCCTGCGCATCTTTGTACGACTTTTTTCCTGACAACCACTGAGGGACAGAATCGCTCGTAAGCGATGCCTCGTCGAACGCCCCGTGCGCGCAGAGGCGGACACCGCCCTGATCATTTCCGTCGGGGAACGGGAAACCACAGCTATTCCCGTGCGGTCGCCATCAGCGCTACGACGATCGTGGTTACTGATCCAAAATTCAACGGCGCCGCGACCGTTCACGTTTTCGAGCAGACCGATGATGGCATCGTCGAGGTCGCCAAATTAAGAAACCCTAGAGGTGATGACTACGGTGCGTTCGGTTTCGCATTAGCGATTGATGGCGACACGCTCCCGATCAGCGCTGCAGTCAACGAACCGGGAGGAATCGTCTATCTCTACCAGAGAGACCCGCTAGCAGGCGGCGGGTGGTCGCTTCTCAGATCGGTCATTGCAAGCTCGACAGGCAGAGTCGTCAAGGATTCCGATTTGCAATTATTCTCCCAGAGCGAGCCAATTCTCGATCGGCAGACTAGTCTCTACAGAGTCAGTGTAGTTGTCCGAAACCAGAGCGATTCGGCGATCACAGGTGCGCGCCTATTCATCCGCGGGCTCCCCGAGGACGTCACTGTCTACAACGGTTCCGGCACATCAGAGAGTGGGCTACCCTTCATCCACTATTATCGGCAGATCGATCCAGAGGGCGAGGTCGAGTTCACCATCGAACTCTTTTCACTAAAGCGATCCGTAGGATCCGAGATCGAAGTCGTGTTGGAAGCGAGCGCGCAGGATGAATACGGGGTTACGATCGCCGGGATCCAGCTCGTTGAACCTTGCACAGCGCGCCACGAATCACTTCGAAAAATCCATCGGCGTGATCTTCACGTTGCGAAACGCGACCGCGCCGTGATCGCCCTGAAACATGATCGGCCCCTCTGCGGCTTCCTTGCCTGTCACTCCCGCAGGAGTCGGCCCTTCCATCTCGACGTTTGCCTGGATCACCTTGCCGTTCAGTTCGACTTTGAGCAGGATCGCGTTGGCAGTTTTCTTGCCTTCTTTGTCAAACTTCGGAGCTTGGATATCGATGACGTATTTCTGCCACTCGCCGTGCTTTTTACATGGGTTTGAGCTGGCGGGCTTCGCACCGTAGATCGCGCCCATGTCGCCGTTGCCCATCTTCTCCTTACCGTAGCTATCGAGAATCTGCACCTCATACTCCCCCATCACGTAGACCCCAGAATTGGCCCCCTTGGCCACCATGAACTCCAGCTCGATCCGGCTGCTGCCGAATTTCTTCTTCGAGTAGATGTCCCAGCTCTGGCCGTGGCCGTCGACTCTGTTGATCATCGCCTTGCCTTTGCCGTTCACCTCCTTGCTCACCGTGAATCCTTTCGAGTCGCCCTCCACCTTAGGATCCCCGACAACCCACTTACTGTTACCTTTATTTTTCTCCTTCACCGCCCATTCGTCGAGGTTGGTTCCGTCGAATACCGCGACCGGTTCAGCAGCAAAACAAGGCAGGCAAGACAGCAATATGGCGAGAGTGGCAAAGGTTTTCATAGAGGTATACTCGCCTAAAAGCTCAGGAGGCTAAAGCAAAAAAATAGCCTCCCAGCATCGGCCAGAGGAGTTTTGGAAGCATTTTAGGATTAGCTGACAGCAAGCATTCGCTTAAGACCCTATGGGCACCTCCGAAAACCTCATGCGGGCTGGAGCTTGATAAAATCCCCGCTGTCTTCGTTGCTAAAGCGCCCACTATCACCAGATAGCTTAGCGTTTATCGCCTCGCCAGCGGGAATTTTCTCTGCGCCCCATTTCCACAGCAGGTTTCCGGAGGTGCCCCTATGCAATTCTATCCGAACGGGCCGATCCGAAAAAACGGGCAATTCTACCTTTCTCCGCTAATGCTGAGTTTGACTATGATTGTTGAGGCAGATCTCATATCGATTGTGGAGATGCTCCCTTCCCCCCTCCACGGCCGAGTCATCCCAAAAAATTATTTACGTCGCGTCGTGATCCAGTCACCAGTTCCGTTGTTGCGATTATCGCATCGCCCCTTCTAGGACTCACGTCCGGATTGAAGTTGCTCCCGAATTTCGGCCAGATGAATGCTAAGGGCTTGTCAGTAAATAACTCCTACAATCTGCTGGTTATTTTGGCCATCACCCGCGTTAGCTTCCAACTCAAATAGCCCGCTATAATCGCTGAAATCTGCCTTGGTGCTGGCTAAAATTCCTGCGCATCTTTGTATGACTTATTTCCTGACACCCCCTAAGGGCGTGTTCGGAACTAATTTGGAATGACAGCGGCTCGCCCTCGCAATGGCAAGTCGTCATTGCTCACAGCTATTTTCGGAAAAGCCAATGCCGTTAAGGATTCGATGCGCGCCCTGACAGACCGCAGATTACTTGGCTAATCAGTAAGGGCGCAAAAGTCGCAGCAACCACCAGTTGCCAGCCCGCGAACGACGGGCTCTGCAGCGACAGAATATTGGCAACGGCAGGAACGTGAACCGCGATCGCTAGCAATACGATGCACAGGGCAAGCGCCGCCCAGATGTAGCGGTTGCGGGTGATCTGGTTGACGAACAGGCCCTCTGAGCGATCGCGCATGTTAAACACGTGCACGAGTTGGGCACCAGCCAGCGCAATGAATGCGATACTGACCGCCTCAGCCGTGTCGACCTTCAACCACACGAGTGCGAGCGCGAAGGCAGCGAGAATCGAGGCGCACATCGTCACGCTATAGCCAGCGATTTTGATCCAATCCCCACGGCGCAAGATCGGTTCAGCCGGATCGCGTGGTCGCTGGCGCATCATGTTGCCGTGGCCGTTCCCCATGCCCAGAGCGAGCGCCGGAAACACATCGGTGACCATGTTGAGAAACAGAATCTGCAGTGGTAGGATCGGCAGCGGCGAATCCACCGCTGCGGCGAGCCCGACGATGAGGATCTCGCTAAGGTTGCACGACATCAGGTAGAGAACGAAGCGGCGGATGTTCGAAAAGATAATCCGCCCCTGCTCGACGGCGGTGACGATCGAGCTAAACGCGTCGTCTTTGAGAATCATGTCAGCGGCCTCTTTCGCGACCTCAGTGCCACGCAGTCCCATGGCAATTCCGATGTCGGCTTCTTTTAAGGCAGGGGCATCGTTCACGCCGTCACCAGTCATCGCCACGACCATCCCCTTTCGCTGGTAGCTCTCGATGATATCGAGCTTCTGCTTCGGGCTGACCCGGGCGAACACGGTCGGTTCGGTGAGATCGGTGGAATTACTAATCTCGCTTCCGGTGACCACCTCAGATTTCGTCAAGCCACTCGCCAGGCCCACGGCATTGGCGACGTAAGCAGCCGTGGCTGGCTGGTCACCGGTGATCATCACCACGCGGATCCCCGAGGCGCGACACTCGCTGATCGCGGTGCGCACATCGTCACGTGGCGGATCGACCAGCCCGACGAGGCCGAGGAAGGTGAGTGCTTCGTAAGGGGCATCCGAGTCACTGCGCGATTGCTTTCGGGCGACGCCCAAGACGCGCAACCCGGTCTCGGCGAGCGACTCGTTTCTGCTCATCCACTGCCCCCCCTCCTCTGGCCGGTCGAACTGGCAGGCATCGATGACGGACTCGGGTGCGCCTTTGACATAGTAGTCGAAGCGATCACCATCGCGGTAGGTGGTCGCCATCATCTTCGCGTCGGAATCAAAAGCCTCTTCGCCGACCCGCGGGTGATCTGGGATATCGAACGCTGCCTTGGCAACAGCGCCGAGTAGCGCGACCTCGATGGGATCGCCAACGCCGTCGAGCGAAGCATTGTTGCAAAGAGCGATGGTCTCGAGGATTTCATCCAAGCCGGACTGGTTCTCCGGCAGCGTCCCCATCTCGACTGCTTCACCATCCGCGAGGACGAATTTGACCACTTCCATGCGATTCTCGGTGAGCGTGCCCGTCTTGTCCGAACAGATCACGCTGGTGGCGCCGAGCGTCTCGACGGCCGACAGTCGGTTGATCAGTGCCTGCCGACGCGACATCCGCCACATGCCACGTGCCAGCGCCATCGTCGCGACGATCGGCAGCCCCTCCGGAATAGCAGCGACCGCGAGCGCGATGGAGGTCTCGATCATTAGGTAGACATCCTTGCCAGCCCGGATTCCCGCGATCGCGGTCAATGCAGCGATCGC
This sequence comes from Verrucomicrobiales bacterium, assembly GCA_047619485.1. Classification (GTDB taxonomy): domain Bacteria; phylum Verrucomicrobiota; class Verrucomicrobiia; order Verrucomicrobiales; family DEV007; genus JBLHKE01. The sequence continues at coordinate 10,972 of JBLHKE010000028.1, forward strand.
CAAAGTGACCCAGACGAGTTTGTGCCCGAGTTCGTTGAGCCGCTTCTCCAAAGGGGTGATCTCGTCCGCGGAGTTCTCGACAAGTGAGGAAATTTGCCCGAGTTCGCTCGCCATCCCGGTGGCAGTCACGACCCCCTCACCAGAGCCACGCGTGATGGCGGTGCCGTTGTAGAGCATGTTCGCGCGCTCGGCGAGAACCGTATCGTCCGCGATTGTTTCGCAACCTTTGCCGACCGGAGCCGATTCCCCGGTGAGCGATGACTCGTTGCTCTGCAGCCGCGATGCCCGGAAGATCCGCATGTCTGCTGCGATCACATCGCCACCCTCGACCACCACGATGTCGCCTGGAACCAGTTCACCTGCCGGAATCCGACGCAGCGCCCCAGCACGGCGCACGGTCACGCTGACCTGCGTGAGCTTGCGGAGAGCTTCCATGGAACGCAGCGCCCCGAACTCGGTGAAGAAACCGATGAGGGCGTTGACGACGATGACCGCGATGATCGCGCCCCCTTCCAGCCAATCGTGAAAAAAGAACGATAGTCCCGCTGCGGCGGCGAGGAGTAAAACGATGAGGCTGTGAAATTGGGCGAGCAGAATTAGCATCGCCGAGCGCGGCTTCGTATGCGTCAGCTCGTTCGCGCCAAAACGCTCCCGCTGTCCGGAGACCTGCGAGTCATCCAGCCCCTCGCTCCCGGCCAACGAGAGGCACGGAAGCACCTCGTCGACTTCGAGCGACCACGGAGCCTGTGAAGCCCCGAGACTCCGCACTGGGGTTTCATTCATCCTCAATTCTCGGTGGCAACGGCGCAAGTTGCTACGCACCCATTGATCCACCCGGCGCAGATCTTGCCAGCTTGCGCGCCTTTCAGTTCACGGCCTATTATGCATCACGAATTATATTTTTTGCACCCGAGTGTTGAACCCAAAGAGCTTGGGCGTCTCGGTTCGAGTTGGTGGCACGTGGCGAGACGCCCCATGCTCCTTGTTCACAACTTTGTTTGAGTGCCATTACACGAACCAGCTAGTCCAACACCTTCGGCTTCTTCGGCTTCGGCTTCGGTTTCACTGGCGGCGGCTTGTTCTTGTCCTTGTTCGGGTCGACGGGTGGTGGCTCGTGGACGAAGCGGATGCCCGGCAGAGAACGTCGGACGTCTTTCGCCGTCGTCGGATCCCACCCGACCGGGATAAAAATGTCCTCCGCGATACGCCGGGCGAGCAGGTAGGTCTCGAAGGCGTCTGGGTGCACTAGGAAGCGGATGTAGTTGCGGTCTGATTTCACCCGATTGATCTGCAGGCGGAGCGGCGAATTGACTTTCAGACCTTCGATAATCGACTGCCCCCCACCCTTCAGATCCGGCGTCATCACAAACTGCGCCCACGGACGGTCCGGATAGGTGTTGAGCGAAACGGACACGCCACCGCTGCTGACCTTTCTCGCTACCACATGCTTCTTGGTCTCCGCCTGACGGTAGTATGGGGTCTTACCCTTCATCTCTCCCACCAGCGATTCTTTCGCCTGAATCTCTTTGACGGTGCGCGCCAACAGACCCGGATAATCGATCAGGATGACACGGTCGCCAGCACACAGGAACAACACTTCTTTGGCGTCCTCGTAGGGATCACGGGGGTTGGGCATGCGCACTTTCTTGGCGGGAGTCTTCTCTAGTTCCATGCGCTTGATCTCTTGCTCCATGCCGACGATCCCCTCCTCTTCCGTCTTAATCAGAACCAAGAGTTCCTCGTGCTGCTTCTGTTTGTCCACGAATAGATCCGCGAGGCCGTCGACCATGGCTTCAGCTTGCGCGATCTCTGCGATCTCCTTTTTCAACGCCAATTCCTCCTGCCGTAACTGCTCGATCTCAGCTGGATCAACTTTGCGATCGACCGACGACTGCACCGCTTCGATCTGTTGCGCGACCTGATCACGTTCGGCCTCGATCTGCGCCATCTGTTCGGCACTGACCGGGTCCAATCCATCACGGATCCGCTTCACCGCGTCGGCGACATTGATCTGTGAGACGATGATCACGATGATCAAAATTCCGACGACATTGGTCATCGTGTCGAGCAAGGAATCCAGATTCCCAGTTGCTGATTCCACCTTGCGACGACGCATTACTTGCCCCCTCCTACCCGTTTGATACCGAAGGCCGCCAGATCGACGACGCCTTCTCCAAGCAGCGGCAGCTTAGCAACCCCTGCCCCACCAGCCAAAGCAACATCGCGGGCTCTGGCGTAGACGCCGAGGGCGTCTTGGCGAATCAAAAATACGATGGTGCGACCAGCGTCGTCGCCGGCCTTCACATAGTCGATCAGCTTCTTGTAATCCGGATGCTTGGAAAGGTCGGAAGTCTTCACTGCGATACTTTTCGAGGGTGCGTGGATGACAACGCCCTCTTTGCGCACCTCGACGAACTGCGGTCGGATCTTGCTGCTGCCGCCCGACGGCTGGATCAGGACCTTCGGTTTCTTCTTGAGCTCAACGAATCGCGCGAGCTCATCCTCGAGTTTCTTCTTTTTATCCTCGAGTATCTTCTTGTCGGCTGTGCGTGCGGCGATGGATTCCTGAATCTCTGCCAACTGGTCCTCCATTTCGGCAGGCACCGGTTTCTGCCTCGTGATCGACTGCTTCAACTTGGCCACTTGGGACTCCAAATTGATCTTCTCCACGGCGGCGGTCTTATCCTTACCGAATTCTTTGATCTTCAAACGCATCTGCGCAATTTTCTTTTGCAAGGCAGCGCCCTCCTCCGCGCGGGCGACATCCTCGTTCTCCCGCCCCTGCGCGATCTGACTCAGGCTGAGGCTCATGATCACGAGCGTCAGCACCCCGATCACACAGGCGAGGATGCTGAGGAACGGGAAGAGCGAGATCGTGATCTCCTGTGCTGGGCGGCGTGCCATGGTCTATGATTCGTCTTCGCTCATCCCGCCGATGTGTTTCTTGCCACCAAACAGGCCGCGTTTCACCTGTTGAATGACGATCTTCTTCCCACCTAGATCAGTGAGGATCGTGTTGAGGGCATCGAGCGTCTTCTCCATTTTGACAAACTGGTGCAGTGCGGCGTTGGCGTTCTCCTGCATCGCTTTGACAGCTTCCGACTGCGTCTTGTCGAGCAGGCCACCGATGCTCTCTGCGGTTCTTTCATACAACTCCAACTGCTGTTGCTGCGAGATCGCCATGTTCTCTTGCACGCGGACAAACTCCGAGAGAATCCCCTCCTGGGTACTGCCGACCGCGGAGCCGAGAGCTTCGGCGATCGCGCGCGTATTACTTGCCACATGCGCCATGCCGCCGGCGTCGTTGAGGCGCGTAAGCAGGTTCTCGTTGCAGTACTCGTCAATCCGACTGAGCAGGTCCTCCTCGGCCTTCTGCATCCCAGACATGGGGAAATACAGCATGATGCTGATGACGAGCGCCAACAGGGTGGTATCGAAGGCCACCCCGAGACCACCGGTGACGCCGTTGATCGCTACCTTCAAAGCCTCCATGTCAGCGGCGCTGTCGGTGGTCGCGGCGAATCCGCCAATCGCACTCGAAATTCCGATCACCGTCCCGATGAATCCGAGGAGCGGGATCGCCCAAAGGAACGCCTTCACTAAAGTGTAGCTGCCGACGATTCCTGCGTAGTCGATCTCCGACTGCGACGACATCATGTTCGCCACCTCCGGCGTGCTCCTTCGGGCGCGGAAGTGCGCGAGACCACGGCGCACGCGGCTCACCATGAAACTATCTCGCAACTGCTCGGGGATGCTATCGAGGTGCTGCAAGAACCCCACGAGGTCGTCGGCTTGGATATCGTGCGAGATGGAGGTCGGCAACACATCGACCATGAGTGCCTTGCGTTGCTTCGACAGGCGCATCGCTTTGAGGATGAGAATCCCGATCGACCAACCGAGAAAGAGAGTCAGCACGTACGGCACCCAACCGCGGGCAACGAACAGATCGGCAATGTAATTGCCTTTCAGTAGTGACATCATCCCAAGGACGAACACCGTGATCCCCAGCCCGATGGCACCACTGAGCAACACTGGAACATTCGCCTGGTCGGACCACTGCGGGCCTGCCGTTCTAAAAGAATCATACTCTCCTGGAGCTTGGCCAGGTAAGGCTTGGGAAGCACCTTGGGCTGGAGGTGCGGCAGGGACGGTGACGTTCTGGTTGCAAGCGGGACAACGCATCGCCATCCCCGCCTGCTCAGGCGTGGAGAGCAGGTTCTGGCTACAATTCGGGCAGATAAATCTCATGTGCGCGGAGCTTGCACGACAACGACACGTTTGTGAAGCATTTGTCGCCTGCTGCGCAGCCGACGTAGCACCGAATCACTCGCGCTTGGGGGCGAGCGGGTTCAGTTCATTGATCACGTCGATGCCCGAATCGAGGATCGATCTCGGGATGGCAGTGCCTTCCTGGAACAAGTCATCGATCTTCAAAGTCTCGCCCATCTTTTCGACCATCTCTTCGGTAAGCAGGAGGGTATTGGTGCCAAATCCCTCATTGGTGAGTTCGCTGATTAGATCGATGCCCTGGTCGCTGGCAACCTTAGCCACTTCGCCAGCGGCCTTGACCACTCGCTCGGACAGGCCTTGCAGCTCTGCCCACATTGCCAGTCCGCCAGCTTCGATGAACTGCCTCCGGACGTCGGCGGTGTACGGGTCGGGTGAACTCGGGTCGATGTGCGCAACCAACCACCGATAGCCTTCTGGAGGCATCTCGATGTCATCGGCACTCGCACGTGGGAAGACAGCCGCGAACGCCGTATCCCGGTCGAGTTGGAACACCTGTTCCACCACTTGCTTCCGCCCGATTGGGATGAACTTGATCGTATCTGGCGACACACCGAGCATGTACATTCCGTCTGGAGTCCCGCTCGCGGATCTGACCATCCGCCCCTTCAAGCACCCCAAACCTGAAGACTCGAACAACACCTCGCCCAATTCCAGTTCATCGGAGCGCTGCTCGAACTCGACCTCCACGTTGGTAAAATTAAGTTTCCGGAATCGGGTCGTGCCGGCGAGGGTGTCGATCCTCCGCAGCACCGGCATCGCCTCGAGACTGCCGTTGCGCAAATTCAAGGTACCCGAGGTGACCAGCGCCCCGGCCGGATCGCTCTTCAACTTGAACTTGCCGTTCACGATCCCCTTGAATTTCTTCACCCAGTCGGTTGAGAGAACCTCGGCCAGATCAAGCCCACCCATCACTCCGTTGAAATGCAATTTCGGCGTGTCGCCGAGTTGCGCATCACCACTCATCTGCACCTTGCCAGACTTGTGAAAACGCATCGCGGCGTGATCGAGATAGACCGCGCCCTCGCCAGTGCGGAGGTTAAAATCGTCGATGGCAAACTTCGGGAACCCAACGGCTTTAAGCGTCCCGGATTCTCCCGCAATGGAGTAACCAGCCTCGGCGCTGGTCGGCTGCATCGTGACCTTGATACCGCGCGCCTGCGCGGATTGCCCCGCGGTTTCGACGTTGAAGTTCACGTTCTTGATGGCGACTTCCTGGATCTCGACCTCGGACGGGATCCAGCCTGAGAACATACCGCCGCCAGTAGACGATCCGATCACGTCTTCATCCGGCGCCGCCGATGACACGTCATCCTCTTCAGCGACGGGACGTTCGTCACTGACGACAAAATCGAACCGGTCGATATGAACGCTCGGGACCTCCCAGACGCCGCGGTTGACACCGGCAAGACTCACCTTGGCGCGAACCTCATGGGCTTTCATCCTAGAGAACAAGGCGTCCTCGGTGCCCCGTGCGGCAAACGATTTGCTATACATCGATTTCCCCTGCCAATTGAAGGCTTCAAACTCCCCCTCCGCGTCGAGTGCTTTCGAAGTCTCATCGCCAACTAGGGCGCGGAATTTTTCACTATGCAGGTAGCTACGGATCGCGAGGTAGCCGGCAAATGCGAAAATGGCAAGCGCGACGCCCCCGGCCATTGCCGCAATCAAAAGCCACTTCCCAATCCCGCCACGGCGGCGCTTGCTCGAACTAGCAGGTTTTCTTTTCTTTCGGGATCTCGCCATTTTTTAAAATTATCCATCAGGCTAAGCCGCACTTGGCGAGAAGTAAATTATCAAGGTTTGACTGGCATCTGGTCAACAAGTTTGGAAAGGTACCATTCGTCCAAAGCTTCTGACTCACTAATCTACCTCCCAAGGCTAACTCTACCTCTGATCCAACGTGCTCCAACTCGACGAGATCTCATACACCATCGACAAGGACGGTGAGGACTTCGACCTCATCCATAAAGCCTCGCTTAAAATTGCTCCCGGTCACTTCATGGCCATCGTCGGCCCGTCCGGCTGCGGCAAGACGACGCTCCTTAAAATCATCGCGGGTCTCTACGAGGAGAGCGATGGACACATCTACTGGGACGGGCGTGACCTGGCCGAAGACCAGGATCTTGAACCGGCGGAGATCGGCTATGTGCCACAGTTTAGCATCGCCTACGATCACCTGACGGTCGAAGAGAGCATCGTCACAGCCATCCGGCTACGGATGAAGACCCGCTCGCGCAAGCACACGCAGGCGATCGCTGACGAGATCATGCGCCAGGTCGGCCTGCGCAACATCCGCGATAACCTCGTCAAAGTTATCTCCGGCGGCCAGAAGCGCCGCTTGGGTCTCGCGCTGGAGCTCGTCTCCAACCCGACCCTGTTGCTCTGCGATGAGGTCACCAGCGGACTCGACCCAAAGGCCGAGCGCGAGATCGTCCACCTCATGCACGGGCTCGCCCAGAGTGAGAAGCGCGTCGTCATCAACGTCACCCACAGCTTGAGCAACCTTGAACTCTACGACACGGTTCTCGTGATGTACCAGGGTTGCATCGTCTTCCATGGACCGCCGCGCAAGATGCCACACTACTTCAGTGTCGAGCACCCGGAGGAAGTCTACCCGCGCCTGGCAAAACGCTCGTCGCGCAACTGGCACGACTCGTGGGCCAAACACCGCGACTCCTACTACAAAGCCTACGGGCTCGATTTTGAGGATCCCAAAACCGAGACAAGCGGCGCCCCCGCGACCGAACGACTCGCCTCGACATCGACGCAGGAACTGGACGACGCTGAGGAACGGATCGAGGAGGAGGAAGAAGAGGAAGAACTCGACGGCGAAGAGACCCGACGGCTTGAGGAGAAACTCGGCAAGCGGCGCGAGGCGAAACGCAAGCTAGAGAAGGATGAGATCAAAGCCAAACGCGTCGAAGAGGACGAGGACGAGGAGGATGACGACGACTACGCTGATAGCGACCTCGAACCGTCGGACGAGCAGCTCTGGGACGACGATTCCCCAGCGGTGACACCAGGTGCGGTCACGCAGTTTTTCGTTCTATTAGAGCGCCGGCTCAAGATCTTCTTCCGCGACCGAACCCAGGTGATCCTACATCTCGCGATGCTGTTCGGCTTCCCGCTGATCGTCATCCTCTTCGGGCTCGACGGCGTCCCGCAGCCGCGAAACTTGAGCGACGGTGCGGCGAGCATCGAAAACGTGCTCGGCGATGTCGAGGTCGCCAAGCAGAATTTCGAGACCGGTGTGAAGATCTCCGGCCTGATCATGTTCCAGGTCATCCTGCTCGCCCTGATGGGCTCCAACAACTCGGCTCGGGAGATCGCCTCCGAGCGCCTGATCTTCGAGAAGGAGAAACTCGGTGGCCTGGCACCATCGAGCTACCTGATGAGCAAAGTCACGTTCCTCGGTGTGCTAGTGTTAGTGCAATCGATCTGGATGGGACTGTTCGTCCAGGTCTGTATCCCGAGCCTGCCCGGCGACGCGCTAACGCGGATCGCCTTCCTCATCTTGGTGAACGGCGCGATGACCGCGATCTGTCTCGGGATCTCCGCGATGATGCGCAACCAGGAGCAATCGACCTTGCTCAGCGTCTACCTCGTCGGCTTCCAGCTGCCGCTCTCAGGCGCGGTGCTCGCCCTGCCCGGTTTCGCGCAGAGCATCATCCCGCCATTCATCTCGGCCTTCTGGGGATGGGGTGGAATCCTGGCAGATGTCAACTCGACCGAGTTCACCCAATCGGTGACCGCCGTGACCACCGATAAAGGCACCGCGATTTTCAGTGTGCATACGAGTATGGCGGTGCTGGCCGTTCAGATCATCGTCGGTATCATCGTTGCCTACATTGGGACGAAACGGCACCAGTGGGATCAGTAAACGACGGTTGAGAATCGGCAGAAGTCCTCTAAGTTGTGAAATGCGGTGATCCGGATCGGACACTGGCCCCAAGAACTAAATTTATGGCAAGAAGAGCTAGAAAAGGCGTTGAGAGCGCCCAGATCATCATCATCGTCGTGGTGGTGATCGCCCTCGCGGCCGCCGCCTATTTCGTCACCAACCGCTCGAAAGATCCATTCGCTGGACTTAATCCACTCCCGGTGGGCGAGTACATGAACAACGCCAACAGCTTGAGCGGCAACGTCTATAGATTGTCTGGTACCGTCAGCGTCAAGGAACGCTACACCGAGAACAGCGGCCAGATGATCTACGTCGAAGTCCAGACCCCTACCGGCCCGCTAGACATCCCAGTGATCGTCCCGGTCGAGCTCTACGGCACCAACATTGACCGCGGAGACGCGATCGAGTCGAAGGTTGAGGTGCGCACCAGAGGCATCATCGAAATGCAAGAAATTCGCTAAAACATCAATTCTTCCCCCAAAGAACCATGATTAAAAAGAAAGCCATTGCCAACACCCTGTTCGCCACCTTGATCGCAGGATCGACTGCCATCGCCCAGCAACTGCCAGGCGGAGGTGGAGCCCCAGCCGCAGGCGGCGGGAACACCACCATCGTCAACGAAGAGCAGAACCCGCAGCCGAAGCCCTTCCTCGGCACCGACGTCCCGGTGTTCGATCCCGGCACCGATAATTTCACCTGGGACGGCAAATCTTGGAACATCAACAACAACCGCCTGGTGCGGATGCGTTTCGAGAAATACCTGAGCACCCGCGAGGCCGATAGCACCGAGGACGGCGAGTACCGCGCCATCCTCAAGCAGGTCATGGACGCGCTGTCGCCACACAATCGCAAACTCAGCAAGGACTCGCCCCTGCAGCAAGCGGTTGCCCTCCTACCGAAGGCATCTCGCTACAAGATCGACGCCCACCTGTGCGACTCGATCTCGCAAGCGATCTACACCGTCTGGCTAGCGCAGAAAAACGTTCGGAATCTCGCCACGGCCAACACAGCCTTGGATGAAGAGACCAAAAAACTTCACTGGAACGCCGAGGTCGCAGGCTCCGAGGACAAGGCCGATTCGGGAGCGGGTGGCAAGGGAGGCCCGGGTGGCACGCCGGCGCCAAATGCGCAGAAGACCGCCGTCAAGATCAGTCGCGTCACTGGCTACATACAAAGGCTCGCCGAGATCCAAGCGATCAAGGCTACCAACAAGGGTAAGATGGGGATCTCGGAAACCCAGAGTAAGATCGAATACCAAGCGCTCATCATGCAGCTCGCCGTCCAGCGTCGCTTCGAGCACGTGGTGATCGCCACCGAACTCTACAACCGCCTGTTCGGCGACGGCGACAACAGCCTGACGCTCGAGGAGGGCTCAGACGCCGACAAGATGCTCGGCAAGGGACTCGGTTTCAACCCGACCATCACCACGCTCAACGCCTTCGCCCGCGAGGCGATCCGCGACGTCGACGAGGGTGTCGAGGCCTTCGAAGATCTCGTCGCGCGCGATGAATTGAAGAGCGCCACCGAGCAGCTGATGCAGGCGTTCTTTGTCGGTGAGTATTTGCCGAAGATCCGCACCTTGGAGCGCGAGAAGAAGCGCCGCGTGCTCGGCTTTACCCGCGACTTGAACCTGCTCATCAGCGCGATGGATTTCCGCGACTACGCCGAGGGGGCGAGCATCGTCGAGCGGATGCGCAAGGACGCGAAAGACTTCGATTACTCGGCAGCCAAGGCAAAGATCACCGTCTACACCACCGCCAGCGACGCCTATGTCATGTCGGCAAAAATCGCCGCGCAGCAGGGCGACATGGACAAGTTCCAGAAAGAGATGGCGAACGCGGCGCAGGCCTGGCCAGGAAACCCGAAGATCAAAGAGGCTGGCAAGCAGTTTTCGGTGCTCGCCGACCGCCAGATCCAGACCCTCAACGACCTCGACCGCCTGCTCTCGCAAAAAGACTATCATGGAGTAGCCGCCGACTTCGGTCGATTCGCTGCTGCCGTCGCTGACGACGAGCAGAAGACCGCGCAGTTGAAGAAAGTCATGGAGGACGTCTCCACGATCAAATACACGATCCAGGCAGCCGAGGAGATCTCCAACGCTGGCAACCCGTGGGGCGCCTGGGAGCGGATTCAGACACTCACCGAACAGTTCCCGCGAGATCCGGAAGTCAACAAGCTCGCGATGCAACTCACCACCAAGGTCGGTGAGTTCGTCAGCACCTTGCAGAAGGCTGAGCAATTGGAGGAGAACAATCAGGTCGGCTCGAGTCTCGCATGGTACCTCAAAGCACGCCGCACCTACCCGGCGAGCTCGGTTGCCGAAACCGGTATCAACCGCCTGCTCGACAAGATCCTACCGAAAGATGACGACGGCTTCGGCATGATTACGCCGAACAACTCGGCATCGGACGGCGACGATCTGGAGCTCTAGGTCGTAATCCCTCCAGCGGGAGAAAGCTCATGGCCTCCAAGATTCCCAGCTACCGTGACCCACCGGGAGCGGCGGCGTTGGAGGAACTCCCCTCGCCCATCGCGAAGAAGTTACGCGCACTGATCCGCCGGGTGCGTCGCGTCCAGATCATCCGCGGTGGCTTCGCCACACTGGCAGCAGCCGCACTTTCGATCGTCGCCATCATGGCGATCAGCGCCAGCTTGACGATCCTCTCGCCGGTTGTCCACGCGATACTCTCCGGCGCAGGCGTGCTGGTGGTCATTGCCACCGCGTATCGCTGCCTCGTGATCCCGCTCAGAAAAGAGCTCTCACCTGCGCAGATGGCACGCGTGATCGAGGCCCGTCACCCCGAAATCGAAGAGCGACTCAGCACAGCGATGGAATTGCTCGGCAGTGACGATCCCGTCGCGATCCGCGGTTCAGAACAGCTCCTCGCCAAAGTGGTCGACTCCGCCATCGATGATGCGAAAACGATGCGCCCCGAGCGTGAGTTCACCCATCGCAATTCGCGGCGCTACATGATTGCCGCCGCCGCTGCAGCCGCCGTCCTGCTGCTCGCCTTCCAGCTTTTCCCTTCAGCTTCCGGCCGGCTTGCAACTCGGGTAGTGGCACCGTTCTCCCAAGTCGGCAACGCCTTTGCCGACCAACTGCGGATCGTTCCAGGCAACCTGCGCCTTCCTGCCGGCGACCCGGTCACAATCAAAGTCACCGTTTTTAACCCAGATGCCGGGCGTGCGGAAATCCGTCGCACAGATGGCGACCGCCAGGAGAGCGTCGAGGCGATGACCCTGCTGCGGCGTGATCCAGAGGAAGGGATCAGCGAGTTTTCGATCACCTTTCCATCGGTCGGTGAAAACTTTCGCTACCGGGTCCGCTGCGATCGAGCGGTCAGCGCCTATCACGACGTCACCGCAGTCGAGCGCCCGAAACTGACCCGACTCGAGATCACCTACAATTACCCGCCCTACACCAAGCTCGAACCGCGCATCTCCAACGGGATCGACCAGCCAATCTCCGCCATCACTGGCAGCCAAATCCAAGTCATCGCCAATTTCGATCGACCACTCGACGCTGCGGTTTTCAAAATCGATGGGAACCCGCTGCCTGCGACAGAAGATTCCAGCACCGACCGTCACAACCCACGAGCCATCTGGAACTTCCAGATGGCGGAGGATACGGAAGGATACTGGAAAATCGCCCTGAGCGATGCGGAGGGAATCCCGAGCCAAGCAGAAGAGAACCCGATCAAAGCCATCCCTGATCGAGCTCCAGTGATCCGTTTGCTCACCCGGAAGACTGAGTTTCGCGTGCGTCCGGACGAACGTATTCCTCTTAGCTACGAGGTGGCTGAAGATTTCGGATTGACTAGCGCTGCGCTTAAGGTTGGAACCAGCGGTCGCGAGATTGAGCAGCCGCTACCGGCCTTGACCAGCCCTAACCGCTATCGGGGCGAAACCATCCTCGACGTCAGCGACCTTGCCTCGGGAGCGGTTGAAGAACAGACCATCGAGGTCTATTTGCAGGTCGACGACATCCGCCCAGAACCCCAGCGAACTCTCGCTGGTCCAATCACCATCACGATCGACGCTGCCGCCACCTCTCTTGCCGAACAGTTCGTCAACGAGCAGCGGAATTCGATCCAAAGCGCCCTAGCCAGCGCGATCGAGAAGCTACAAGAAGCAAGATCGATCTCCGCGCCGATCGCGAGGCAGTTGCTT
>JBLHKE010000029.1:0-22825 GCA_047619485.1 Verrucomicrobiales bacterium
ACCTTGCGGAACACATCCCGCTCGTGCTCATGGAACACAAAATTCCGATCCACAACACGGCTCACGCAGTGGTAGTGGGAACTAAAGCAAACGGTCGGCAAAATGGGTCTAGCTCGAGGCATACATACATCGTGGACATTAGCGTGGTAATTGCAAGCCTTTTCTTCGACTTTTCAGGGAACGCCGTTTCCTCGGGTACAGCCACGGCAGGAACTGGAAACGGTGGCTACGGGATTACTGTGATTGCAAATCGAAATTACGCCCCAACGACCTCGCCTAACACTAGCTCAACAGCGCCAACTCATTCTCTGTCACGGTACCGGTGCGCACCGCCGGCTTGAGTTCCTCCAATCCCTCACACAACGACGCCATCCGCTCGAGCAGGCGAAAATACAGAGTCGTCAGATGCTCCAACGTGAACTCGGTGCGCGACATCTCGAATCGTGCCAGGTGAAACTGATTCGCTGGATCAAAGTCCTCTGGCGGTGAATCGCGCAGACTCGCGAACTGCTCGATCGATAACTTGCCTTCGGCATGCGCGAAAGGATATGGGAAGTTGGTAAAGAAACCGAGAACCCGCCCCCGGCACTGTTCTAGTCGTGCTGCGACCTGCCTAGCGGCATCCGCACCGCAGGCGACGGCGGCATCCGACTCGTCTTGCGTGAACACGAAATCGAGCACGTAGCCACAGGCTTCGATCTGTGAACGCAGTTCGCGCAATGCGTAGGCCGCCTTCCTAAAACCCCACAGCGCCTGGTTCATCATCCAGCCATCCTCGAAGTCAGCACGCAGGGCAGCCGTCTCTAGTGGGCGCACTTCATCACGACCGAGGAGGTTCAACACGGTGCGGAACAGATCGGCGTAGAGCTGCTCGTTTTCCCCCATCGCCTCCAAGCCGCACCGGGTCTGTCGATCAGCTTCCTCGCGCGCATTCTCGATCGTGCCTACCGTGACACGCTCGAGCCCGAAGCTCGAGGCATCGATCTGAATCTTCGACTGCGTGTAGATCATCGCCTGCCACAACGACACGCTGCGCGCGACGTGCTTCTCGACAAAATTGGTGGTCAGTTGCTTCTGCGACTCAATCGCCTCGGACAAGCCATACTTCAACGAGTCGAGTAACTGCCACAGTTCGGCAGTCGTCACCGGAGACGCGAAACGCGCCGGGTTCATCGCCACTGGTAAATAGACCGAGGCGCCGTCCCCATAGAAACGGTCAGAGAGCTTGCGCTCGCTCGCTCGCTGTTTCTTCTCTTGGATGAACTGCGAGTTCTCTACTAGGTTCTCATGGTGGACATGCAGGTCGAGATCGATGTCGTAGTAGTTGTGCGTCACGTGCTGCGCGAGCCGCTCGAAATCATCGAACAGGCAGGTCGCAGGTTCATTCACATGGAAGATCCCCTCCGCACCACGACGCTTCGCCTTTGCGATACGCGCCGTGTCGGAAGGGTATGAGTCGTACCAGGCCGACTTCTTAGCGAGCGTCACCTCCTCGATCTCTGCGATCGCCTCCGGCGGAAAATCCTCTAGTGTCGCCGCCACGAAACCCGGGAAGTTTTCAGGCAGGCGCCGGTCCACCCAGAACGCCCGGCAGTTCGCCAGAGCCACCCGGAAAGCACAGCTCGCCTCCGAAATCCGGATCGATGCCCTGGCGAAATCGTCGGAGCCGCTGAAATCGATGCTGGAGATGTCGGCGTCATGCTCCATCTGCTGGCAGGTCGCCGCCGAGATCGCGCCGGCCAGCCGGGCGGCACATTTCAAAACGAAGCGGTAGAGGTTTGAGATCCAGAAGAAGATTCGCGGCAGGTCTAGACCGCGCTCGGGATTGCTCTTCGACAAGATCCACAGATCCCACCGGTCATAGCTATACGCCATCCGGTTCAACCACGCAGTGAGGCAGAGAATCAGGTAGCTGATCCGCATCCCGATCCGCTGAGAGAAATGGCCATACTCGTGGGCGATGACCCCACCGATTTGACTAACATTCATACAAGCAACCAGCGGCAGCCCGATCATCAGCTCGATCCGGTTGCCAAAGAAGGCTCGAAACCCGCTGCCGAAACTCGCGTAGGCATTCACCTCGTTGGTGACAATCACCCGGGTCGGTGGACTCAATCCCATCTTTTTTGCGATGCAGCTGACCAGCGCATCGAAAGCTGGGTGGCGGCCGAGCTCGATCTTGAATCGAAATTCGGCCTCGGGCGCACGCGGCACAATCAGCGGCTTCAGCATGATCACCATCAACATCGTCGGCAGGAAAAGGATGATCGCTAGGAACAACCACTTGCCAATTTTAGCCCCTTCAACATCGGGGCTACTCAAACGCTCGAAGGTCTCGAGCCAATGACTCGCGTAGCGGAGAATCCCATACCCGAGGCCTGCCACGACACCAAAGTACGCCAAGACGATGGCCATCACCGCCGCCGCCGTGACCATCAAGGCTAGAAAATACAGCGGCCGAAATCGCCGTTTCGGCAATTCCTTCCCTTCCAATGCTCTTGTAATATCGGCCGCGCTCAGCTCAGCTTGCTCCATTGATATTAAAATTACAATAATTATGATTATTATCCAACCCGAATTTCATCCACTTTTTTTGGTCCGGATCGGACGGGGATCACGAAGGATCAAGTATCTGGGAGCATTTCGGCTGATCGACAGTAAAATCGATCTGATGCAAACCTGTCCGAACCCAAGAATAAAACGTCTATCCATGCGATTCCTCAAGCTGCCCCACCTACTAGCCGCCGTCGTGCTCTTCGCCGTCGGCAGCTTGCCGTGTGCTGTCGCAGCTGAGAAACCGAACATCATCTACATCCTGCTCGATGACGCAGGCTACGGGGATTTTTCCTGCTACGGGCAACAGAAGTTCGAGACCCCCAACATCGACAAGATCGCCACCGAGGGGATGCGCTTCACCAATCACTACGCAGGTAGCACCGTCTGTGCGCCGACGCGTTGCAGCCTGATGACCGGTCGGCACACGGGTCACTGCCAGATCCGTGGCAACAAAGAGATCAATCCTGAGGGTCAATCACCGATGGCTGCCGGGACAGTCACCCTAGCGACCCTCCTCAAACAAGCGGGCTACACGACCGGCGCCTTCGGCAAATGGGGACTCGGCGCGCCAGGCTCGGAGGGAGATCCAATTAAGCAAGGCTTCGACATCTTCTACGGCTACAACTGCCAGCGGCAGGCACACTCCTACTACCCCACCCACCTCTGGGACAACGAAGAGCGTGTCAAACTCGACGGCAATACCTACTCGCATGACCTGATTGCGGAGCGCTCGCTAAAGTTTGTCCGTGAGCACAAGAACGAGCCATTTTTCTGCTTTATCCCCACCACCATCCCGCACGCCGCGATGCACGTCCCGGAGGAAGATGCTGCGCCGTTCCGCAAAAAGTTTCCACAGTTCGAGAAGAAGGTCGGCAAGTATGCAGGTCGTCCGGTAAAGAATCCCGTCGCCGCCTTCGCCGGGATGATGACACGGCTCGATCGCGAGATCGGCAAGCTCTCGGCGCTACTCGAAGAACTCGAGATCGACGACAACACGATCATCTTCATCACCTCCGACAATGGTCCGCACAAAGAGGGCGGCCACCTGCCGGATTTCTTCAACAGCAACGGTGGGCTGCGCGGTCACAAACGTGATCTCTACGAGGGCGGCATCCGCGCGCCACTCATCGCTCGTTGGCCGGGCAAGATTGCAGCCAACTCCACCAGCGACCTCATCTCGGCTCACTGGGACATGCTGCCGACCTTCTGCGAACTCGCAGGGATCCCGGTGCCAGAGGAAACCGATGGAATCTCGATTCTGCCAACGTTGCGAGGCGACGTCGTCACGCAGAAAAATCACGATTTTCTCTACTGGGAATTCCACGAACAGGGCAAGAAACAGGCAATTCGCATGGGGCAGTGGAAAGGAGTCAGGCTGAAGCTTGGCAAGAACCCGCAGGCACCGATCCAACTCTACGACCTCAGCAAAGATCAGGCCGAGACCAAGGACATCTCGGCAAATCACCCTAAAATCGTCGAAAAAATCAAGCAGGCCATGGAGGACTCCCACACCGAGTCCGCCAAATTCCCGTTTTTCAATACCACTGGAAAAAAGAAAAGCGCCCAACATATTCTAGGTAAAAAGTTGAATCTAATTACCCTCGTCGAGCCGCATCAAGCATTGTATTCGGCTCAAAAATCGCTAAAATAAACTTTAGGGGGAACTTCCATTTCGCCGTCTGGCTCTCGCCCCCAAACTGACGAATCAACAACCCGTCTCACCATTTCCAAATGAATCCGCAGCAGCCCCCATACGATCCCAACCAGCCGCCGTACGATCCGAATCAGGCACAACCGCCTTACGATCCGAACAATCCGCACGGCCAGTACCCGCCGCAGCCTGAGCAGTATTACGATCCGAACGCGGCCTACCAGCAACCACTGCCAGTGGGAATGCCGAGCCAACCGCTCGATGCGGTCGCCAATGCCCAGCGTGAATCGGCCGAGCGCAACTCGAAATTCGCCGCCCTCGGAATGGCGATCCTCGTCCACGGTCTGATATTTGCACTACTGGCTTGGATCGTTCTCGACGTGATGAACGACGATCCACCCGAGATCATCGTCGAGAGCGCCCAGGGCGAAAGCGACATCCCGATCGTCAAAAAAGAATTCATGCAGAACATGCAACAGAAGCCATCCGCAGCGGCTTCGCAGGCATCGACCGTCATCAGCGCCGCCGTGCTCTCGCCGGTCGCACTGCCAACCATCGAAGACAGCTTCGAAGATGCAGAGTTCGGAATGGCCATTGGTGACGGAGACTTCGGTGCAGGCGGGCTCGGGCTCGGCACCGGTGGTGGTGGCATGGGCGTTCCCGGTAGCATGAAAGGTCGTTGCAACCAGGCAGACCGCGCCAAACGCTTGCGCGAGAACGGTGGCAAACCCGGATACGATAAACAGGTCGTCAAGGCTCTCGATTGGCTCAAGACTCAGCAGAATGCCGACGGCTCTTGGGGCACAGCCCACCCGGTCGCGATGACCGGTTTCGCCATCCTCGCATTCTCCGGCCACTGCGAGACCGTCGATTCGCCGAAGTATGGCAAGACGCTGGTCGCCGCTATCAACTACCTCGTCGACTTCGGTCGCCAGAACAACGGCAACCTAGGCAAGCCTGGCAACCACCTCTCCTATGAGCACGGCATTGCCACCTACGCGCTGGCCGAGGCTTACTCGATCAACAAGAACTCAAGGACCAAGACCAAGTCAATCTCCACCGCCCTGCGCAACGCAGTCCCGGTCATCATCGAAGGCCAGACCAAAGCTGGCGGCTGGCTCTACGCCTACCGCCAGGGTGCTGGTGGCGACCTCTCGGTTTCCGGGTGGAACGTCCAGGCGCTCAAAGCAGCGAAACTCACCGGCCGCAAGTTCACTGGCCTCGACAAATCTATGAAGAAGGCCAGCGGCTACATCAGCGCCGCAGCCGACCCGAACGGGCTCTACCGCTATCGGATCGACGACAAGCCAGGCAAGCTCAGCCTCACTGGTGTCGGCGTGCTCTGCGCGCGCATGCTCGGAAAACCCGAGGGCACTGAAGACAAGAGCTTCAAAGCGATCCTCGCCTCGAAACCCAATGCCTTCCGCAGCGCGAACCTCTACGCACTCTACTACCACTCTCAGGCCTGCTTCCAGAAAGGTGGAAAAGTCTGGGACGAGTACAACAAGAACTTCCAAGAACTCATCGCCGCTTCCCAAGAAGCTGACGGCAGCTGGCCAATTGCCGCTGGCCACGCCAAAGCTGATGGAAAGATCTACCACTCCTGCCTCTCCGTTCTGATGATGGAGGTGTACTACCGCTACCTACCTGCGACCGATAAAATCTAGGGTTCCCCAAGAGCCACCCGTCTCTGCCGAGATCCCTTGTTGAAAGCAATTTTGGGGCGCACGCGGGGCAAGATTCACCAGCCGAAATCCCAGCTTGGTGGAGCAATCCCAAGCAACCCCATGGGGCAAGAATCATTGCATGAGGCTGTAATTCGGCTAAGATATAGAGAGGGATCAGCCCAACTTTCAGACTTCTAAATAACCGAAAAACCGCAACTCTTCACCCACTAGCTAGGATGAATCCCCAACAGCCACCATACGATCCCAACCAGCCGCCTTACGATCCAAACCAGGCGCAACCGCAGTACGACCCTAACAACCCGCACGCCCAGTACCCGCCGCAACCGGAGCAGTACTACGATCCGAACGCGGCCTACCAGCAACCACTGCCTGCCGGACTTCCGAGCCAACCACTCGACGCGGTCGCCAACGCCCAGCGTGAGTCGGCCGAGCGCAACTCGAAATTCGCCGCCCTCGGAATGGCGATCCTCGTCCACGGTCTGATCTTTGCTCTGCTTGCCTGGATTGTCCTCGACGTGATGAACGACGATCCACCCGAGATCATCGTCGAGAGCGCCCAGGGCGAAAGCGACATCCCGATCGTCAAAAAAGAATTCATGCAGAACATGCAACAGAAGCCATCCGCAGCGGCTTCGCAGGCATCGACTGTCATTAGCGCCGCCGTGCTCTCGCCGGTGGCACTGCCAACCATCGAAGACAGCTTCGAAGATGCAGCGTTCGGGATGGCCATCGGTGACGGCGACTTCGGTGCAGGCGGGCTCGGGCTCGGCACCGGTGGTGGTGGCATGGGCGTTCCCGGCAGCATGAAAGGTCGCTGCAACCAGGCCGACCGTGCCAAGCGACTACGCGAAAACGGCGGCAAGCCCGAATACGATCGGAAGGTCGTCAAGGCGCTCGACTGGTTGAAAGAGCAACAGAACCAAGATGGCTCATGGGGCAGCGGCTACCCGGTGGCGATGACGGCTTTCGCCATCCTCGCCTTCTCCGGCCACTGCGAGACCGTCGATTCACCGAAATATGGCCCGACGCTCGTCAAGGCGATCAACTACCTCGTCGACTTCGGTCGCCAGAACAACGGCAACCTCGGTGCCCGCGGGGGTCACCTCTCCTATGAGCACGGCATTGCTACCTACGCACTCGCCGAAGCCTACTCGATCAACAAGAACTCCAAGACCAAGACCAAATCGATCAGCACGGCGCTGCGCAATGCGGTTCCGATCATCATCGAGGGCCAGACCAAAGGCGGCGGCTGGCTCTACTCCTACGGTCAGAACGGTGTCGGCGACCTCTCGGTCGCTGGCTGGAACATTCAGGCGCTGAAGGCAGCGAAACTCACCGGGCGTAAATTCACCGGTCTCGACAAGGCGATGAAGAGTGCACGCGCTTACATCAGCGCGGCGGCTGCCCCGAACGGCCTCTACCGCTACCGTATCAGAGACACCGACAACGGCCGCCTCAGCCTCACCGGCGTCGGCGTGCTCTGCGCACGCATGCTCGGCAGCCCCGAGGGCAACGAAGACAAGAGTTTCGAGGCGATCCTCGCCTACAATCCACGCGCCTACGGCAGCGCCGATCTCTACGCCCTCTACTACCACTCGCAGGCCTGCTTCCAGAAAGGCGGCAAAGTCTGGGACAAGTACAACGACACCATGCAGAAAATGGTCATCGATGCCCAGGAGGCGGACGGAAGCTTCCCCATCGCGGCCGGCCACATGGGTGGCAAGATAGCCGCCGATGGAAAAATCTACCACACCTGCTTGAGTACGCTGATGATGGAGGTCTACTACCGCTACCTCCCAGCGACCGACAAGCATTAGTCGCCAGCTCGGATCCGTATTTTCAAAGACCACCCGCGCGATCGCGCGGGTGGTCTTTTTTCGTTCAAGCCGGAAGCGGCTCCAGCCGCGTGCCCTCGTCAGCTACAAGGCAACCTACGGCATCGACGAACCAGCAAAGCTTCCACACTACAGAAACGACGGCAGCGATCACCAAGCTCTCGAACCCGCCCCCCCCTTCGGACTCATTGGCAGCTCGAGTTTTTACCGCCGCGATAGCTAGCAGGGAAAAGGTGATAGCGATTTCGACGGCCTCAATCCTTTTAACACCTCAAAGAACGGAGCGTCGACTAACTGGGTCTCCCAGGGCACCGATGCGGGAAGATACTCCAACGCCGACATCCACGCGGTGCGCATACTCACCATGGAACCCAGTAGCCAAGTCGGTCGTGGCCCCGGGGTAGGCGCGCCGAGCGTGCGCGGATTCTACAACCACGCCACAGAGCGGCTGCGCATCCTCGACGAGATCCCGCTACGCAAGAGAGACGTCAAGGGTCAGCCGATCTTCGACCCCGATGGCAATGAGGACACGAGCTTCCTCACCAAAATCCCCGCTGATACACCGTTCACATTCCAGACACTCGACAAGGACGGGCTCGTCCTCAACATGTCGCAGACTTGGCACCAAGTGCGACCCGGCGAGAAGCGCGCTAACTGTGGTGGCTGCCATGCACACTCGCAGATACCACTCGCCTTCGATCTCACCTTCGCTGCCCGCCCGGAATACACGATCACCGATCTCACGAAATCCACGCCGCTACTGAGCAAAAACACACAGGGCAGCTCCGATTACTACACAGGCCTCGATCGATCGAGCCTGTCAGTCACCGCCGATTTCAAAGTCGATGGTCGAGCTCCAGGAACCGAACTTGGACTCGCGTTCAAAGAAACCGGTGACCACGTCTGGGAACTCGATCTAGGCACCGACCCGATCGGACAACTAAGCCGCGGCAACATCACAGTCAGCATCAAAGACGAAAGCGGCAACATCACTACCATCAACCGCACCTTCAGCGTCGGGGCACCGATCGACCCGAAACTCCAGCCAAGCAAGACTACCTTAAATCTCACCGGAGAGCCCCCAGCATCCCCACGAGATCCTAAGTTCTACCGACCTGAAATTCTGGAGCCACTTCCGCCTGATCCAGGATTTCGATGGCCAACAAACCCTCATCGATCCCGAAGCCCCGAGTGTCCCAAAACGCTACTATCGAGCCCAGCGGATCGAAGACTAATTCGACGCCCGCACAAACGTCTGTAAGCCGCTTTCGTCCACTTCTATCTCGATACTCTGCCAGCGAGGAGCGGCTACGGCGAACACCCGCTCGAGCGCTGCCCAGTCGCGATAGTTCGTCTCTAGCTCCATCGCCCGCAATAGCGCTTCCGACCGAGGTTCGAGACCGGTCGCGCTGATGTAAAATACACCTCCCGGCCGCAGTGCCTGTTGGACGTTGGCATAGAGACATGCCAATTCGGCCTCGCCCAGAAACTCGCCGAGCCCCGTGCTGATCACCACATCTACCATCCCCCTAGCAAAAATTTCCGCCTCCAGTGCGTCACCTCGCCGCAGTAAGACGCTCGGCTGCTCTTGAATGATTGGAGCGACCGCCGGTTGCCGGTAGATAAACCACGGCTCGACGAGGATTGTGTCGCCGCTCATTTCGATCACCCAACCGGAAATTCTTAGTCAACGGCGTGACTGTCTCAGCGAGCGCCGAAATCGTTGAGCCGCCCCCATCCAGACGACGCAAGAAAAACCGCTCCGTCGTCGACACCATCGATCTCAATGCTCTGACCGGCAAAGCTTTCAGCCGGCTCAAAAACAATCATCCCCCCCCGCCTGCTGCATCCGCTGCCGCCACCGCCGCCACCAGGCTACCCGACCCAGACTTGGCCGTATTCGCCACGGTGGAATACCGGATCCTCTCCAGCCGACAGCGCAAAGGGGAGATACGCCAGCAGGAGAGCGCAGATAGAACAGATTCGAGGTAGCATCTCCAATTCTCCAAACTCGCCCCTACAAAGCAAGCTTCCTTCGCGCCAAGGCCGAATACTGGCTATTCCAGTTCTAGTCGCTTGAAGCCCAATGAAACCGCCGCATAGTTGCGCCCTATGCCCGACACGCAAGTCCTCTCCACCCGCGACAAAGCTCTCCAGACCAATCTAGACCAACGCCGCTACGGCACCTTCGCCGAGATCGGCGCCGGGCAGGAAGTCGCCCGCTGGTTCTTCCGGGTCGGTGGCGCTGCCGGTACCATCGCCAAGAGCATCTCAGCCTACGACATGCAGGTCAGCGACGCGATCTATGGGAAGACCCCGCGCTACGTCTGCCGAGAACGCCTCGAGGACATGCTCGAGTATGAGCAGAACCTCAACATCGAGCGCCTCACCGCCGGTCGCGGCGACACCACTGCTTTCTTCACCTTTGCCAACACTGTCTCCGCGCGGAACTACAAAGGCACCAACGAATGCCACGGCTGGATGGGCGTAAAATTTCAGGCGCATCCCGGTGACGAATCATCGCAGATCATCATCCACGTGCGGATGTGGGACAAGACCAACGAACTCCAGCAAGAGGCACTCGGCATCGTAGGCGTCAACCTCGTCTACGGCGCCTGCTTCCTCCACCACGACACCGATAAACTCGTCGAGTCGCTTATCGACGGCCTCACGACCAAGCGTATCGAGATCGACATGATCGAGTTCAAAGGCATCGAATTCCGCAACGTCGACAACCGGCTCAAGAGCCTCCAGCTGGTCGAACTCGGACTAACCGACGCCGCGATGTTCAGCCCGGAGGGACAGATGCTGCAACCCTCCGCGACCCTCCGCAAACGCCCGATTCTGGTCGAGCGCGGCACCTTCAACCCAGTCACCGATACCAACATCGATATCCTCGAGTGCGCCTCGCGCCAGTTTTGCAAGGAGGAAGGTGTCGTTAGCGAGAAGGTCATCGAACTGATGGAGATCACCATGAACGAGCTGGCAGAAAACGGGAAGGTCAACCACCGCGACTTCCTCGCGCGCGCTGACCTGATCGCCGCCGCTGGGAAGACCGTGCTGATCTCGAACTACTTCGAATACTACCGACTCGCCGCCTACCTCAGCCGCTACACCGACCAGAAAATCGGCCTCACCCTCGGCGCTAGCAGCCTGCTGCAGCTCTTCGACGAAAAATACTACTCAGAACTCGACGGCGGCATCCTCGAGGCCTTCGGCCGGCTCTTCAAGAACGACCTAACCTGTTACGTCTATCCAGCGAAGGACGAAAAAACCGGCAAGCTGACCACCACCAAAAACATCCGTGTCGCCAACGAGTTGAAAAACCTCTACAAATACCTAGAGGCTCGCGGCGGCATCGTCCCGATCGAAGACTACGAAGAACGCTGCCTAGACATCCACTCGGGCGTCGTCCTGAACCTGATCAAGGAAGAAGACGACTCCTGGGAAAAAATGGTCCCCAAGGAGGTCAGCAAGGTTATCAAGGATCGTTGTTACTTCGGCTTCTGCGAACTCGAGGAAGCGTAGCTCCGATCTGCTATCTGAGGGACGATTATAGTTAGCAGCCGGATCGCAGCATAGCCTTCATTTGACCTAACGACGATGGGCGGGATTGCCCAAGCCCATCTCCAGCCGATCTCCAGTGCCAACTTTCACTTAAGCTTTAACTTCAACGTTAACTCCCCAAAGCCCCCCCGCCTAGACCACACCCCCCACCGTAAAACCAGCCACCGCCACCCCGGCAGACAAGGGTGTCCGCCCTCCGTGCTACTTCGTCTCCGCCTCGTATCCGACCAGCTCGGCAATCACCGCCTGCAGACCAACCGTCACCTTCTGCAGCCGGTCATAATCCAGCGTCCCTGGCAGGTCGGTCTTCTGGTGATAGTGCTCATTGCGATACGGTGCCGTATCCGTAATCATCGCCGCCTTGTAACCGAACTCCCAGAAGGACCAGTGATCCGACCAGCCGATCCCAGGCATGCTCGCAAGGAACGATAACTTCTCGATCGGCATGTCCGACTCGGCCTTCAGCGTCTTCGCCACCTGATCGACGAGGCGCCTCGATTTAATATTACCAACCACCGCGGCAAAATCCCCGGTGTCCGGGTAGCGCGCCCGCAAGTTCGGCGGGTACTGTTGGCTCCCCTTCTCATCGCTGTAGTAGCCGAGCGACTCCAGGCTCAGCATCGCAACGATCTCCTCCTCCTCCTTGCTGCAGCTTTTCGCATAAACATAGCTCCCCATGGCGCTCGTCTGGAAGTGTGGCGGTTCCTCGTTGGTGAAGCCGACAAAACGCAACGTCCGCTCGGGTTCAGTGCCAACGAACGCATTGGCAAGACAAACCATCGCGGCCACCCCACTCGCGTTGTCATCCGCCCCCGGCGTATTGATTGCCGAATCGTAGTGCGCGCCAACCACCACGATCTCATCGGGCTTCGAAGTGCCGTTGATCTGCACGATGATGTTGTGGCAAGCCTTGCCGTTCACCTTATAGGTCTGCCGTTCGACCTGGTAGCCCATGTTGTTCGGCCCGAGCGCAGACTCGAGCCAGGTCGCCGCCCGCTGTAGGTTCGCGTGCTTCTCGACATTGCGCTCACCGATCGTCACCGAGAGCATCTCTACGTAATCCTGCAGGTCGGAGCGAGCGATCCCCTTGCGGAAAATCGCCGCATTCTCCACGTTCTCCCCCTTCACCGCCGGGCCGTCATCCGCTTTTAAAAAATAGAGCGCGAACGAGACCCCCCCGAGCACCACGAGTCCGAGCGGCATCGCGGCGAGTCCGATCCCATACCATTTAGCTGGAGATTTCATGGCACGAACCTAGCTCAGTTTCGCGGGGAAGAAAGCGCATCCGGGACTCAGGGATTGTCAGGAAAAAGTGGCATCCAAAATCAGTTTTGCTGCCCGATCGTGCGCGCCCCCACCACCTAATTTGTCAGTCACCTCACGCAGTTCCGCCACCAGCGCTGCCCGTGCATTCTCCGAGTTCGTCAATCGCAGCAATTCATCAGCGATCGCCACCGGCGTGGCGTCACCCTGCAAAAATTCACGGACGACCTCCCGTTCGCCGAGTATGTTCGCCATCCCGAGGTAGTCGACTTTCATCAAGAACTTCGCAGCCAGGTAGGTCGCCGACGAGACCTTGTAGACCAGGCAGTAGGGCAATCCTAAGAACGCCGCCTCGAGCGTTGCCGTCCCGGAAGCCACAGCCCCACAGCCAGCCGAAGCCATCAGCTCGTAGGCGTTGCCAACACCGATCTCGCAGAAATCTTCGCTCGGCAACATCGAGCGCATCAACTCTGCGCGAGCCTCTGATGCCGCGGCAGCCGCAAATTTCAAATCGGGACGCGCCGCGCGCATCTGTTGGGCAGCCGCGATGAGGATCGGGAAAATTTTACTCACTTCGCGTTCACGACTGCCAGGCAACAGCGCCACCAACTGCGGGTCGCGTTCGAATTTCTCCCGCATCGGAGCGAGCCGATCGACCATCGGATGTCCACCGAACTCCGTGTGTAGACCCGACTTTTCGTAGAGTGCCTTCTCGAACGGGAAGATGCAGATCATCAGGTCGAGGAGCTTTGCCATCTTCGGGATGCGCCCGCGATTCCAAGCCCACACCTGCGGGCTGATGTAGTAGAGGATCTTCGTCTGGATGCCACGTTTGCGAATTTCTTTCGCCATCCGCAGGTTGAACCCCGGGTAGTCGATCAACACCACCGCGGCAGGCTTCTTCGACTCGATCTCATCCGCCACTCGATCGAACTGCACCTTGAAGTATCCATATTTTTTCACCACCTCCCAGATGCCGACCACTGCCGCCTCGGCAATCCAATCGTGGATTCCGTCACCACTCGCCTCGCGCATCTCTGGACCGCCAACACCCGCGAATTGCAAGCCTGGGCGGGACTCTTTGAGCGCACCGATCACCTCCGCTCCGTGCGCGTCGCCACTCGCCTCGCCACAGACGAAATACAGGTCACCTGCTTCGCTCATTTCCCGTCGCCAGTCGCTTCGATCATGCGCGTGATCTCGATCGCCACCTTCAACGCCGCCGCCGCCTCACTACCAGACACCTTTGGCTGAAAACCGTGGGTCGCGCAGTCGACAAACGCCGCCAATTCAAGCTTGAGTGGTTCGTCTTTCTCCACGATCACCGCCTCGCGCACGATCTCCATTCCCTGTTTGCGGAAAAGCTCCCCTTCCTGCGCCTGGTAGTCGAGCGAGACATAGCTATCACCCTGGAACACGCGGATCTTGCGCAGCCGCTCCGGGCTGATCCGGCTCGCGGTGATATTCGCCACGCAGCCGTTGGCAAAGCGGATACGCGCGTTGGCGATGTCCTCGCGGCGGGTCAACACTGGCACACCGACCGCGTCGATACTTTCGATCTCCGATCGCACCAAGTGCAGGATGATCTCGATATCGTGGATCATCAGATCGAGGACGACACCGATATCGATGCTGCGGTTCGGGAACGGTGAGAGGCGGTGCGATTCGATAAATCTCGGTGAGGAGAGGTGCTCCTCGAGCTGGCCGAGGACGGGGTTGAAGCGCTCGATGTGACCTACTTGTAAGACCACCCCCTTCGCGTCTGCTAGGTCGACGAGAGCTTTCGCATCTTCGGAATTGTCCGCAATCGGCTTCTCGATCAACACGTGCTTGCCCGCCTGCAGGAGGGCACTGCCAACCGCTAGGTGGGACACGGTCGGCGTCGCGACCGTCGCAGCGTCGACCATCGAGATCAACTCGTCGAGAGAGCCGGCCGCTTTGGCACCAAATTTCTCCGCCAACTCGCGCGCATGCTCCTCGCGCTCGTCATAGACGGCCGTGAATTCAGCGTTGGGGAGTTCCGCCATGATGCGGGCGTGATTCACGCCGATCGCGCCAAGGCCGACGACGCCAGTTCGAATGGTTTGCATGTTTCTTTTTAAACCGGGATCGCTGGCAAGCAAGCGCACAGCGAAGGCGTAACTTCGATTCGCTACCATCGTCACCGTCTAACGTGTGCAAAGGATGACGGATCCTGTAGTCGCAGTTGTGCCAAGATGCCTCGCCGCAGGATGGCCGAGGGAGCTCCGACGGCTGCCCTCCACCAATTGACCGATTGCGCTTGCGAGAATGTGATCGATAAACACCGGCCTTCCCCCGCGGCATGTCGATCCCAGCAGAGTTGCTGGGTGCATCAGCCGCTCGGTTCGACTGGCCCAACTCGCAGCGCCCGCCCCGTCCGCAACTCCCCCCATCCGACCCCTCCTCGCATCCGCTGTGCTGCGCCTCGGCTCCCCTCCACAAACGTTTCCCTCAGGACGGCAAGAACCGATTCCACGAACGATTCTCGCCCCACCACCAAGCCATCGCTCATGTAGCGCACCCGACAGCGCAGCAGCTGTGCCAGCGACAGCTTCCCGCCGGCCGCCCAGACCTTCGCCACCTCCGCCCGCGACAACCCGGACAGCGTCGCACTCGCTTCGCCTATACCGAATAACACCTTCCTGTAGCG
The DNA here is from genome assembly GCA_047619485.1 of Verrucomicrobiales bacterium. Classification (GTDB taxonomy): domain Bacteria; phylum Verrucomicrobiota; class Verrucomicrobiia; order Verrucomicrobiales; family DEV007; genus JBLHKE01. Next base: position 15,232 of record JBLHKE010000029.1, read on the forward strand.
CGGCCCCACATCCCCCCAGTGAGCCTTCTGCTTCAGGTCAGTTAACACGCCAGAGAGCCCCCTGCGCGCCGCCATGTTCCCCGCCACGGCTTCGCTGTAACCACACCAGCGGTAATCCTTCGGGTCATCCACTATCCCAGCCCTAACAGCATTCAAATCGATGTACGCCGCCACCTTTAATAGAGAGTTCCAGTGCCCCTCCACGATCACGCTCTTAAAACGCGACTCCCACAGCACACCGACACGATCGTGTTCGCGGTTGAACCATAGCGTAAACTTCTGCTTCAGCGTCTTCATGAATTCGCTCAGGTTCCACATGCGTTTCAGGTAGCGGGCACGCAGTTCCTGCAACGCCCGCCCGCCGTGTCGCTGCGCCTCGGCGAACCCCATTTCGATCGCAATCATCTGGTCGGTTGAATAAAGACACCGGCAACGATCCAGGATCTCAGCATCGCCAAGTTCAACCTGTGGCCGCGGCGGCACCTCGATGAGCACATGAAAGTGGTTCGAGAGGATCGTCCAGGTCAGCACCCGCACCCCAGAGAACGCCTCAACCTGCCGCAGGATCTTGCGGAACACATCGCGTTCATGTTCATGGAAGATAAAATTGCGATCCACCACGCGGCTCAAACAGTGGTAGTGGGAGTTCGAAGACAGAGTAGGTAAAACAAGTCGCGGCCTAGGCATACATATATCATGGACATATATTTACCTACTTACAAGAAAAATCGTCCCGATCACCTCTTTCCGGATGCCCGCTTTGATCGCAGATTGTACACCGAGGTTACTTCCCACTGTGGCCGACCAAGGTCACGCCAAGCTCGGCGCACTTGACGAAAATTTCGTCCTTCCCTAGCAACAAAGTCTTGTCCGCCTCGACCACGATCGCGATCACGCCAGACTCCGCTGCCACATCGATCGTCGCCGGACCGACCACAGGGACGTCGAAGCGGAAATCCTGATTTGGCTTCGATACTTTCACCACTACGGCCTTGCCCTTCCCCATCGCACCACCGCGCTTGATCGCCTCATTGGTTCCCTCAAACGCCTCCACTGCCAGCACGGTTCCGCGCCGAACTACCACCGTCTGCCCAATGTCCAGTCGGCTCACCTCTTTAGCGATCCCGAACCCGAATTCAATCTCCTGTTCGAGCTTCTTATCGGGCTTTGGCCCACACACGTGCCCCACGCCCGCCAGCAGATCCTCGAGGAAGGTCGTCGCCGGAAGCAGCTCGATCCCATCCTTGGCCAGCTCCTCGCCGATGGCGTTAAAAATCGTCTCCGCGTTGCGTTGTTTCAACTTCCCTAACAACATTAGAGTGCGCAGGTCGGGTCGCAGGTCGAAGAGGTTCGTCGGCGCGATCTGACCGACCATCACCGCCTTCGAAACGCCAGTACGCTTGAAATATTTGATCATCTTACCGAGCTGTCCAACGCGGAACAGCTCGATCTCATCCACCAGATCAGTGATCACCGGAACGTCGGTCTCATTGTGGAAACCCGCCGCGACCAGCCGCCCCACCCCCGTCGCACGCGCAGCGCGGGCGAAGGTCGGAGGGTAGATCCCGTTGCCGGAAATCATGCCGATGGTGGTACCAGAATAGTCGATGTGCATTCTTTCGCCCCCGAAACCGGCGAGGTCAAGTAGGTGACACTTTCAGCTAGCGCCCCAAGCGCGAGCACCTAGAGTCCGACCATGCTACAAGCGATCGAATTCATGGCCGTGATCGCGTCGGCCATCTACGGCATCCTCCTCGCCTGCCGCAAGGAGATGGATGTCGTCGGCGTCATCGCAGTCGCTTTCGCGGTCGCGTTCGGCGGTGGCACCCTGCGCGACCTCTGCCTCGATCGCACCCCCCTCTTCTGGATCACCAACGACCACTACGTCATGGTGGTGATGACGATCGCCATCGTCGGGGCTTTCACCCCCAATCTGATTGGCCACACCCGCCGATTCCTCGATCTCCCCGATGCGATCGGCATGGGTCTATTCAGCATCACCGGCGCCGGCTACGCGATGCAGGCCGAGACAAGCATGTTCATCGCCGCCATCCTCGCCGTCGTGACCGGGACCTTCGGGGGTGTCATCGGCGATATTATCTGCAACGAGATCCCGAGCCTGTTCCGCTCCACCCCGATCTACGCGACCTGCTCTTTCATCGGCGCGTGGGCCTACCTGCTGCTGGAGACCACCCCGATCGACCACGCTTACAACATCGCAGCCGGCGTCGCCACCATCGTCGTCCTGCGACTCGCAGCGCTGAAGTGGAACCTGACGCTGCCCGCGAGCAAGGAGCGGCCGCCAGCTGAGTAGCGTAAGCTTCAGCCTACGCGACATAAGTGGCACCTAAAACCTCTTCCACAGCGTGCGCGAGAACAGCGCCAGCAGGGCGACATATTCCAATCGGCCGAGGATCATTAGCAGCGATAGCAACACCATCCCCGGCGCGGAGAGTTTGGCGAAATTATGAGTTGGTCCAAACTCGTTGAACGCGGGTCCGACATTGGAAACGCAGGTGATGACGGCAGAGACGCACCCATCAACCGACATCTCCGGCTCGAGGGCGACTAGGATAACAGAACTCACGCAGATGGCAGCGACGGCGGCGGTGATGATAACGAACAGCTGCCCGCGGGTACCCTCCGGCACCGGACGGCCGTTGAGGCGAAGGCTAACGGTCTCGTTGGGGCGGAAGGCACGCCGTATCTCGATGCGCACCATCCTGAACCAGAGCAGCAGGCGCGAAACTTTCAGACCACCAGCCGTCGAACCTGCACATCCTCCGACGATCATCAGGAAGAGGATAAAGCCCTTCGTCACCGCTGGCCAACTGTCGTAGTCACCGATCACAAAACCGGTCGTCGTCGCCACAGAGACAACATTGAACACCGTCTCCAGTGCCCCTTCCCAGAAGCCGCTCTCGAAGTTGTCGGTAACGGCGCGCGAACTGATCAGGCAGATCGAGACCACCACGAGGATAATCACAAAACTACGCGACTCGTCGTGCGACTTGAGCGTGCGCCAATCGCGCCCCTTGTGCAGCAGGATGAGGTAGAGCGGGAAGCTGACTCCGCAGGCGAACATGAAGAACAGAACCCACAGCCGCACTGGAGCACCAAAGCCGTTGAGGCTGTCTCCCTCGGTCCCGAACCCACCCGTGGAGGTCGTCGTCAGCGCGTGGTTGACAGCCTGGAACCACGTCATCCCGAAAAGTTTCAGACCGAGGCCGCAGACGATCGTCAGGACGATGTAGAGGATCCACAGCGAGCGCGCGGTCTCGCGGATCGGTGCTCCAGCGAACTCGCGCAGCTGGGCGGATGATTCGCCCTGGAACAGATTTCGACCGCTGGCGCCGAGCCCGGAGAGCACCAGGACGAACATCGCGAGAATCCCTAAACCACCGATCCACTGCGTCAGTGATCTCCACAACAAAATCGTCTGCGGCAGTGCGACGAGGTTTTCGAAGACGCTCGCACCGGTGGTGGTCAACCCGGAGACCGATTCAAAATAGGCCGCAGTAACCCCAAGCCCTGGTTCGCAGAGCATATAGGGCAGCGCGGCAAAGGCGCTGCTCACCAGCCAACCGATCCCGACGATCCCCACTGCATCGCGGCGCAAGATCACCGACGATTTCGCTTTCCGCCCGACCAGCAGAAGCGCGACAGCCACCACCAGCGTGATGCCCATCGAGATCTCCCAACCGTTAAGAGCCTTCTCGGAACTGTGCCCAAGCCCTGCCGGCAGGACGTAACCAAGCCCGAGGCAGACCCCCATCGAGACCGCGAGCAATATCAGGAGGTAGCCGACGTTGCGGGCAATGAGGAGGTAGTTCATTGGTGGCCCTGGTCAGCGGACGAGTTTGAGAAATTTCTTACGCACCGACGGTGCCACCATCGCGTAGAGGATATCGCCCGGCTCGAGGACATCGTCCGGACCGGGGACGTTGGCATGCAAGCCACGCATCCAACCTACGAGCACGCAGCCCTGCGGCCACTTGACCTCAGACACCTTCTTGCCTGCAGCGGCCGCCTTCTCGCCGAGCGAGGTCTCGATCACGTCGGCCGCCCCGAGTTGCTTCACGGTGTGGAAGCGATCGGAAGTCACAAATCGCTCGATATCGCGCCGCGTTGCCTCGCGCGGACTGACCGCCGCCATCATCCCGAAGTGCCGGCCGCTGGCGCTGATCGCCTCTGCGTAATCGGCCCGGTGGATCAGTGTTAGGCAACGCTTTGCACCGAGGTTGTGCGCCTGCAGACAGGTCATCACGTTGTCCTCATCGCTGCCGCTGGTCGCGACGAAGAAATCGACATCACCGACCTGCTCCTCCTCGAGCTCCGCCAAGTGGGTGCCGTCGGTGTTGATCACCACGGTGTCGCTGAGTCGATCGCTGATCTCCTGCGCGCGGCGGGGGTCTTTTTCGAAAATGCGCACGCGACAGTTCCAGCTCTCGAGCATCTGCGCCAGGCAAAAACCGTACTCGCCACCACCGAAAATTGCGACGCGCTGGCGCTCGTTATCAATCATCTGCAAGCGGTCGGCCAGGGTCTTTAACCCGCGCGGTTCGCCGAAGATCGTGACAACGTCGTCCGCCTCTAGCAGCTCGTCCGCGGTCGGGATAATCGTCTCCCCCCCACGGCCAATCCGAGCCACCCGCGTGCGGTCGGGCGCCTTCAGGTCCCGCAGGCTGGTGCCCACGACGGGGCTATCCTTGTGCACGCGCACCTGCTGGAGTTCGATGCGGCCGAGCGCGATCTCCTCGACCACTAGGGCGTCCGGGTTGCGGATGAATTTGGACAGCTCGATCGCGCTCAGGCGCTCCGGGCTGAACTCGTGATCGATATCGAAGTGGCTGCGGTAGTCGAACAGCCACTCGTTGCGCTGCAGGCCGGGGTCGACCCGCGTGATGACCTTCCCCGCGCCGAGCTTCTTCGCCACGGAAGATGCCATGATATTGACCGTGCTGGAGCTCGTCAGCGCCAGGAACAACTGACACTCCGCAACACCAGCCTCGAGCAGCAGCGCGGCGTTGGTGCCGTCGCCGTAGACGACTTTCGCATCGAGCTGCGGGTCGAGTTCGCCAGCGAGTTTCTCATCCGCCTCGATCAGGACTACCCGGTGCGACTCCAGCGATAAGGAGGAAGCCAAGTGCCGGCCGATCTCACCAGCACCTACGATGATGATGTTCATTGGAAAAAATCTAGCCGTGGATGATCTCAGCCATGCGTTGGCCGATCTCCACCGGGTTCTTGTGCTGCCAGACATTGCGTCCGACTGCCACGCCGGCCGCACCCGCAGCCATCGCGTCGCGCACCATCTTCAGCAGCGCCTCGTCGTCCCCCATCGCCGCACCACCGAGCACGATGACCGGTACGAAGCAGGACTCGATGATCTCGCGGAACTCGTCTACGCTAGCCCCTGTCGGAAACGCCGTCTTGACGACATCCGCACCAAGTTCGGCCGCCATGCGCACGGTGAAACCAATGTTGGCGAGTGTGTAGTCCTCGCCGCGGCCGATCCCGTATGGCAGCGCCTCAATGATCGTCGGCATCTCGAGCGCCATTCCTTGGCTGATCAAAGCGGCGCATTCGGCCGTGATGCGATCCTCCTCCACATGGTGCGTGTAGAGCATGTTCATCACCGCGTTAGCGCCGACCTCGAGGGCATCATCCACGGTGTAGACCATGTAGGAGCCGCGATCGGGATTGCCCTCAGCCGCGGGCTTGTAGACATCGGTTCGGAAACAGATCCCCTTGCCCGCCAGCACGTCAGCAGAGGCATTGGCGACGCCCATGTTGACGACGTAACCATCGACGATCGGGTTCATCAATTCAATCAACGCGCGCGGATCCGCCATCCCGCGAACAGGGATGGCGGTGCCATGATCGATCGGCAAGATCATCGTCTTGCCATCGGCGCGGAAAAATTTCTTCAGGTGGTCTTCTTTGGTTTCGATCGACATAAAAGATAATTCTACTCGCCCTCGTGCCCCTGCCCATCGGTTCCCGCAACTTTTTTCTCAGCCTCGCGACTGCGCCGCTCATCGCGGTAGCTCTGCAACATCAACCCGGCACCAGCCGCGAAGGTCACGAGCATGATCAGCAGGTGCGAGCTCTTGATCTGCATCTGCGGGCGGATACGACTAAGGAACTCGATCACGATGATCGCCAATCCGATCCAAGAGACCACCCAGGCCCAGCGCAATTTTACATCATAGAACAGCGCGATCAGACCAATCATGAACGGCAGAAAAATAATTCCCATCGAGGTAGTCTCCCACATCCCCCGCCCACCTCCGCCGCGCATCATCCCTGAGACAAGTCCGCCACCCTGGGTGCTGACGATCACCGAATCGAAAAAGAAATACAGCGAGGTCGCTGCGAGTATGAGGCCGAGGAGAAATTTTCCCCCGCCACCTTCTGTTCCGCCTGGAGTAAGCATTATTGTGATTCAATAACGCCTGCTGGAGGGCCTTTGCAACCGCCGGTTCACGAATGCCCGCCCCCTATCATCGCGGCCCGGTTCACCGAGCAAGCACTCCACCGCCACGTCTCCACCTTCCTGAACAGTTCATTCCCTCCGACAGTGTAAGTAATGCAACGAATGCAAGGGGCTACAATGCAAGGGGCCACACCCCTTACGTTAATTATCCCTTGACTCCCTTCCCCGTCCTTGCTTTTATAGGCTCATGCGTAAGACTCGTGAATTTTTGCTTGGCGACACCAATCGCACGCAATGCGTGCACGTAGTCTCTAGGACGACTGGCCAAGAGATTTTGTTTGGCGATGCTGAGAAGGAGACGTTTCGCAGGATTCTATTCAAACAGCTGAAGTTCAGCGGGCTGCGGGCACTTGCCTGGTGTTTTATGGGTAATCACTTTCATCTGTTGCTGGAAATTCCCAATAAGAGGCATGCGCTGGAAGGGCTGACTGAGGAGGATCTGATCGGGCGGCTCAACTGCCTGAAGGGCGAGTTCTCGACTAGGATGCTACTCGGCGACGTGGAAATGTACCGGAGGAATGGCAATACCAAGGGGATCACTGAAATCGCGGGGAAGGTGGCGGCACGGCTTTTCGATCTGTCGATGTTCATGAAGGAGCTCAAGATGAAAATGACAGCTACCTACAACTACGCCAACGGGCGCAAGGGCACGCTGTGGGAGGGAAGGTTTAAGAGTGTCGTCGTGCAAGGGGGAGACGCGGTTAAGACGGTGGCTGCCTACATCGACCTGAACCCTGTTCGCGCTGGACTTGTCGATGCTCCCGAGGACTATCGCTGGTGCAGCTATGCGGCTGCGGTCGGCGGGATGCGCGTCGCGCGCTCTGGCTTGGTATCCGCGATCTCCTACGAGAAGAAAATTTCCTGGTTACGTGCAGCCGAGTCTTACCGGCAGTTGTTGTTCGGGAATGGGCAGGAGGTGAAGGGCAGTAAAACACCCGATGGCAATGTGAAGTCGAAGGGCGGATTCACGCAAAAGGAGATTGCGGCGGTCATGCAATCGGGCGGGAAACTCTCGCTGGCAGCGGTCTTGCGCTGCCGGGTGCGGTATTTTACGGACGGCGTCGTGCTAGGAACCCAGCAATTCGTCGATGAGTT
>JBLHKE010000030.1:0-22822 GCA_047619485.1 Verrucomicrobiales bacterium
GGTGCGGAGTTGCAGGAGATGGCGCTCGCCGCCGTGGGTTAGGCGGTAGGCAACGCGGTAGAGGATGCCCCAGCGGTTTGGGTTGCGGTGGCAGGCGACTAGCTCAGCTAGGGGGAAGAAATCTTTGGGGATTTTGACGGGCTGGGACGGGACGTCGTTCTCGGGTTGGTCGGAGAAGAGGGAATCGGAGCCGGTGGTGCCGTCCTCCCAGAGCAGTTCGGATGGTGCGGTCGCTTGGGAGAGGTGGTGGCGGGCCTTGGTTCGCCAGGAATGGAAGGTGGGGTCGATGCGGACGGCGTGCATGGTTTGGGGTGAAGTCCGACAGGCTTTTAAGAGTCTGGGGCGTGGAGGCTTGGGCTTTGATTCTTGAACCGCAGATGACGCAGATTTTTTGGATTGTGGGTGGGCTGGGTGGATCGGTATTAAGAGGTTTGGGGAGCAGGCTTGGGCTTTGCTCTTCGATTTCGAAATCGAAGTTACGCGGACGCTACGCTCCCGTTTTTAGACTTCGCCGGTGATGGCGGTGTTGAAGGTGAATTCTTGTTGCTCAGGCTTGGGGGCGAGGGACTGGCGCAGGCGGTCGGCGTCTAGGCCTAGTTTGGCTGGGTTGTGGTCGGCGGTGATGAGGAAGGGCAGGGTCTTTTTGATGGAGACGCGGAGTTTGACGAGATCTTGGAGGCGCAGGGCGGCGTAGCGGCGGATGGCTAGGATGCGATTGACAGAGCGGACGCCGATGCCGGGAATTCGCAGGAGCATTTCCCGGCTGGCGCGGTTGACGTCGATGGGGAAGGTGCCGCGGTTGCGGAGGGCCCAGGAGAGTTTTGGGTCGATCTCTAGGTCTAGATTGGGAGTGTCTGTGGGGGCGATCTCTTCGACCTTGTATCCGTAGAAGCGCATGAGCCAGTCGGCTTGGTAGAGGCGGTGCTCGCGGACTAGGGGCGGAGATTTTAGCGGGAGGATGGGGGAGGCACTCGGGATCGGGCTAAAGGCGGAGTAGTAGACTCGCCGCAGGCGGTAGCCGCCGTAGAGGATGTCGGCTCGCTCGAGGATCTGTTTGTCTGGTGCATCATCCGCTCCGACGATCATCTGAGTGCTCTGGCCGGCGGGGACGAAGTGGCGGTCTTTGCCTTTGGGCGTCGTGCCGTTCTTCTTGTCGAACTTTTTGCGATCGATGTCGGCTTCGATCTTGGCGCGGATGCCTCCCATGGCTTTCTGGGTGGCTTGGAGATTTTTCTCGGGTGCTAGGATGTCGAGGCTTTCTTGGGTTGGTAGTTCGACATTGAGGCTGATGCGATCGGCGTAGCGGCCAGCTTCGTCGATGAGTTCCTGCGACGCTTCGGGGATCGTTTTGAGGTGGATGTAGCCGCGGAAATCGTGGTCGACGCGCAGACGCCGGGCGACCTCGTTGACCTGTTCCATCGTGTAATCCGGGTTGCGGATGATGCCGGAGCTGAGGAAGAGACCTTCGATGTAGTTGCGCTTGTAGAAGTCGAGCGTGAGTTGGACGACTTCGTCGATCGAAAAACGGGCGCGGCGGACGTCGCTGGAGCGGCGGTTGATGCAGTAGTGGCAATCGTAGATGCAGGTATTCGTCAGCAGCAGTTTGAGCAGTGAGATGCAGCGACCGTCGGGTGCGTAGCTGTGGCAGATGCCGGCGCCACCGGAAGAGCCGATGGCGGTTTTGCTGTCGGAAGAATCGCGTCGCGTGGTGCCACTGCTGGCACAAGATGCGTCGTATTTGGCGGCATCGGCGAGAATTTCTAATTTGGTTTTAAGTTCCATGTGTGCTGTTCATATGAGTATATATCAGCTTTGGATTGGTGCAACTCGTGTGAGGTTGCGCTTCGATTGAAAATCGAGGTTACTTGCAGATTGCACGGGCGACGTTCAGGCCGCTGACGACGGCACCTTCGATCGATGAACTGGTCTGGTGGTCGCCACAGACGTGGATCCGGCCCCGGGGCGCGATCGTCGCTGTGGTGCCCGGCAGTTGTTCTGGCAGGGCTTTTTCGATTCGATAGGTGCGAAGGAGCTGCCAGCTGGCAGCTTGCGCACCGAACCAGTTTTCCAGTTCGTCCTGGACGGCGGTTTCCAAGTCCGGTCGCTGCGCACTTCCTAACACTGATACAGAAACCAGTGCGCGGCCGGGCGGCGCGTAGTGCGGTGCGACGTCTGAGATCACGCAGACGTTGTTGATCAGGCTCGTCCCGTCGCCATCGAGGGCGATGATCTCCTCGTTGAGTGGCGTCTTGGGCGCGGAGAAGTAGAGGGTTGCGGTGGCGCGCCACCGCGGTTCGCACTCGGGCGACCCGGGTAGGAACTGGGTGGCGGTGGTCGCATCGGTGGCGATGACGATGTGATCGGCCTGGTGAACCTCTCCGTTTTCTAGAGTGATCGACTGTTCGGTGACTGAGGCGACCGGGCTCCGGTAGCGGATCGACTTGCGGGGGAGTTTCTCCACCAGTTGGTTTGGAATCGCCTGCATGCCGCGCGCCGGGACGGTCGCGTGGCCTTCGGCGAACATCTTGAAGGTGAAGTCGAACATGCGACTGGAGGTGCGGAGGTCGCGTTCGAGGAAAATACCGCCGTAGAAACCGCGGAAGAAACGGTCGATCATCCTGGCGGAGAAGCCGAAATTTTTCAGTCGCTGTTCGGTGCTGATGTCCTCGCGTGTCGCGAGTTGGTTGATCGAGGCGCGTTTTGTCTGGAAACGCATCATGGCGACCAGCAGTTTGTCGCGCAACGAACCGATGGGGGCGAGCGCGCTGGTGATGGTCGATTGTGGATGGCGGAAAACGTCCATGACCCGATGGAACTTCCCGCCTGTTCTGACGAGGGCACCGGCTCGGAATTTCTGTAGCTTGAGGGTTTCGAAATTCAGCAGCTTGCCGGTCTCGGGGTAGGCGCTGAGGTAGACTTGGAACCCCCTGTCGAGGAGGAAGCCATCGAGTTCGTCGGTGCGGACTCTGCCACCCGGCCCGTCGGAGGCTTCGAAGATTGTGACCTGGTGACCAGCCTCGTGGAGGCGGGTGGCGCATGCGAGTCCGGCGAGGCCGGCCCCGATGATGATGATTTTCTGCTTCTCTTTCACGCGAGCGATTCGAGGAAAGACTCTGCGTTGCTGCGGTGCGTGTCGAGTTTTTCTGCTGACATCTTGTCGAGTTGCCGCGCCATCATCCCGAGCCGGTGTTGGCTGCGGAAAAACTCCTCGTGGTCTTTGATGAACATCCAGAAAAGCCCGTCCCAAGTGTCACACCAGCCGCCCTTTTTGTAGTCGCTCATCTTGCGCACGTAGTTCGAGCCGGAGATGTAGGGTTTGGTGGTGAACATCCCACCATCGCCGAACTGGCTCATGCCATGGACGTTGGGAACCATGACCCAGTCGTAGGCATCGATGAATAGCTCCATGAACCAGTCGTAGACGCGGCGCGGGTGGAAGTTGCACAGTAGCATGAAATTCCCGAGCAGCATCAGGCGCTCGATGTGATGGCAGTAGGCGTGGTCGAGCGTGCGCTGGATGACGTTGTCTATCGGCTCGATCCCAGTGCTGGCGGTGTAGAAGGCTTCGGGGATTGGCTTGTCCTCGAATCCCCAGAAGTTCCCATTGCGCGATTCGACCCCGATGTGCTCGTAGATCCCGCGCATGAACTCGCGCCAGCCGATGATCTGGCGGACGAACCCCTCGACGCAGTTGAGCGGGGTGTTGTTTTTAGCGGCGAACTCGAGGGTGCGATCGATGACTTTCTGGGGTGTCAGAAGGCCGATGTTGAGCATCGGAGTGATGATGCTGTGAAAGAGCACTCGCTGGTTGGCGGCGATGGCATCCTCGTAGTCCCCAAAGAGTTGGAAGCGCTGTTCGAGGAAGTTTTCGAACCAGGTTTCGGCGCTGGCGTGGGAGACGGGGTAGTTGAAATCGGCCGCGCGGCCGTAGTGGTCGGGGAAGTTTTTTTCGACGTAGGCGATCGCTTCTTTTGTGAAATCGGTGGCGCGCGAACCCGGATCTGGAGGGACGTCCAGCCCACCCCTTTTGGGCATCGGTTTGCGGTTGTCCTCGTCGAGGCTCCACTGTCCTCCGACCGGGGAGCCATCTTTGTTCAAGAGGATCCCCATGCGTTTGCGCTGGCGTTCGTAGAAGCGTGCCATGAAAGGTTTTTTTCCTTCGGGGAACTGCTCCGCAAGCCAGTCTCTGGGCGAGAGGAACATCGGCGTTGCGTATTTCTCAATTTTCTTTCCGGTTTGCTGGAGGCGTTTTTCTAGGAGGAAATCAGTGGTCTCGCAGTAGTGGAGGGTGCCAAACTTCTTCGCTTTGAAATGGTCGCTAGTCGTTTTGCCCTTCTTGAAATCGATGTAGTGAACCTGGTAGCCACGACGCTGCAACTCTGCCGCGAAGGTTTTCATCGACGCCCGGTGAAGGACGACCTTCTGCTGGTGGAATTTTAGACGGATGTAAGGATCGTTGCCAAAGATCAGGCTGTCTTCGACAAAGTAGACCGGACGATCTTTCGACAACGCCGGGTGTGGGTCGAACAATTGGTGGGGAAAAATGAGCGTGACGTCGGGCATGATTAATCGAGGAGAAGCTTCTTGATCTTCTTAGCAGCGGCGATCCCGGAGATGGCGGCACCCTCGACGCGGCCGCCCGTCATGCCGTCGCCGGCGATTGCTAGGCGGATGCTAGCGTCAATGTATGCCTCTTCTCCGAAGGCGGACGCCGGTTGGCTGAAACCCCAGCGGTGGCCGTCGTAGGAGATGATTTTTGCCTCTCCGAGATGAGGCGAAGCGGCTTCGAGTAGCAGCGGCACCCGTTCATCGTTTGGCGTGTCCCAGTGCGTCTCGGCGAAGTTGGGAGTGCTGTGGATCGTGATCGCTGGGAGCTCTGGCGAGACACCCTTGCGCTGGTTGTCAGCCATCCACTGGATCGGTTCGCCGCCGAGTTTGAGCGCGCCGTTGTGTTCGGTGATTGGACTGGGGCGATCGAGGATTGCCATCGCGGCGATGCAGCGGTGGTAGCGGATCGATGCGAGTTGTTGACGCTGCTTTTCGGGGATGAAGACCTCGCTCTCTGTCAGCAGCGCGAGCGATTGGGGAATAGGCGCGGTGGTGATGAGCGCGCGGGATTCGAACACCTCATCGTCGGCGCTGGTGACCGTCCATCGTTTTTCGCTGAGGCTGTAGAATACTTTTTTAACCAGGGTCTCCCGGTGGACATCGATTCCTTCCGACAGCTGCTTGGCGATCCCGGTCATGCCGGGCACACCACGATAGTGACGGCCTGATTTCTCTAGGTCATACCAAGTATCGACGAGACCGTGAGATTTCCAGCGCTCGACCCACGTCGCGAAGCGTTGGTCGCGGACTGTGAAGAACTGGGCGCCGTGATCGAAGATCGCCCCGTTGCGCCGGCGGGTTGCCATGCGGCCACCCAAGCCGCGACCTTTTTCCAAAACTTGGACGGTCAGTCCAGCGTCAGAGAGCATCTTGGCGGCGAGTAAGCCGGAGATGCCGGCGCCGATGATGGTGCAGTCGACCACGGATCAGAATTTGTGAATCGATGAGAGCCCACCGTCTACACCGAGGATCTGTCCGGTGATAAACCTGGCGGAGTCGCTGGCCAAGAACGCTACCAGATCCGCAATTTGCTCTGGGTCGCCAACCCGGTTGAGCGGGTGGCGTTTGGCGGCTGCCTCGCGGGCGCTGTCTGAGGAGAGGAATTGCGAGGCGAGTGGCGTGTCCGTCAGCGAGGGGGCGATCGCATTGACGCGGATGGCAGGTGAGAATTCGGCAGCGAGCGAGCGAGTGAGTCCCTCGACCGCCGCCTTGGCGGATCCGATGGAGGCGTGGAATGGCATGCCGGTCGTCGCGGCGACGCTGCTGAAGAGGGTGATCGACGCGTTGCCTGAAGCGGATTTTTTCAAAGCGGGCAAAGCTTGTTGGATGACGTTGACTGCCCCGAAAAAGTTCACCTGCATGTCATTCTGGAAGTCTTCCGCGGTGAGGCGGTGGAAGGGCTTGAGCTTGATGGTGCCGGGGAAATAGATCACGGCGTCGAGCGAATCTGGAATTTCTAGCGGTGTCTGTGGTTGGGTGGCATCAAATATCTGTGCTGGGATCGGGAGATCGGCCGTCGAGCGGGCGGCGACTGTCAGTTTGGCACCGGATGCGGTGAGTTTGGCAAGGGTCGCCTTGCCGATGCCGGAATTTCCGCCGATCAGGAGAATTTGGTAGTCAGAGAGATTCATTTCGAAGCGATACGCGCTGGGGCGGGATGTTGGGCGAAGGTTTTTGGGGGAGCCACCCCATGATGACTAAATGTTCATGGCGGTAGGCTTGCTATTGTTGATTCGCTTGTCTATTTCAGGGGGAGTGAAGATCCTATTAGTTGAAGACGAGAAAGAGATCGCTGACTTCGTGAAAGAAGGTCTTGGCGAGCAGGGGTTTTCCGTGGACTACTGTGACAACGGTACTGATGGGATGACCCTCGCGACCAGCCGCGCCTACGATGCGATCGTCCTCGACATCATGTTGCCGGGGCGCGATGGACTCAGCATCCTCAAGTCGCTGCGAGACAAGCAGAACAACGTCCCGGTGGTGATCATCACGGCGCGCGGGGAGACCGAGGAGCGGATCGAGGGTTTGAACTTGGGGGCTGACGACTATTTGCCGAAACCGTTCTACATGGACGAGCTGATCGCGCGACTACGTGCCGTGTGGCGGCGATCGGCGGGCGAGGGGCTCAGTGTTTTGAACGTCGCCGATCTTAGCGCGAACCTGATGGATCGCGAGGTGCGTCGGGGGGAGGGGTTGATCGACATGACACCCAAGGAGTTTTCGCTGCTGGTCTATCTGATGCGATCGCCGGGGCGGGTGTTGACGCGGACGCAGATTTTGGAGCAGGTGTGGGACTACCATTTTAATCCAGGGACAAACCTGGTCGACGTCTACATCCGCCGCCTGCGCAACAAGATCGATACCGACGGGAAGGTGCCGCTGATCCACACGCTGCGGGGTGTCGGTTACAAGATGGCGGTGGAGAAATGAGGTTGACGCGCTCGCTCTCGTTCCGTGCCCGCCTGATCCTCGGATCAGCGCTGTTGTCGGGTGTGGTTCTGTTAGTATTTATCATCGCGACCGCCTACATGGTGTTCGATAACATGACCGAGGAGGCGGACCAGGAATTGCGCGACCGGTCGGAGACGATTTTTGAAACCGCGCGCAAGGGCGAGTTCTCATCGGAGAAGAAGCCATTCGAGGGCAAGGCGTCGCTGAGTGCCGAGGTGGCGGAGTTGCGTTTGATCCTGCTGCAGTCGCCATCGGGGGATGTGCTCTACCGGAACAAGGGCTGGCCGAAGCCGGACGGGGACACTAAATACACGAGGCAGGGTTGGTTGACGAAGGAGCGTTCGGACGGGCGGCTCTGGCGGGTAATCAGCCGCACGTCGAATGGCTACAAGATGCGCCTAGCGATCGATCTGCGCGAGGTGAGAGATGAGGTGAATAAGATGGTCGAGCGTTACCTGCGGGCGCTGCCGGTGGCGTTGATCCTGATCGCGCTAGGTGCCTGGTGGTTGGCGAACCGGGTGGTGCGGCCGGTGCAAGCGATCATTGCGACGGCGGAAAAAATCACCGCGGAGGGGCTCGGCGAGCGCGTGGAGGAGGTCGATTCCGACGACGAGATTGGGCGTCTAACACGGGTGTTGAACCGGATGGTCGCGCGGTTAGAGGCGACCTTGCAGCAGTCGCGGCGGTTCAGTGCGGATGCCTCTCACGAGTTGCGCACGCCGCTGGCGGTGATGCAGGGGAAGATCGAGAGCGAGTTGCAGCGTGCCGATCGGGTGGGGGATCATCCGCTGCTGGCGGATTTGCTCGATCAGATTCAGTATTTAAAATCGATTGTCGACAGCCTGCTGATGTTCTCGCGATCCGACTCGGGCAACCTGCAGGTGGCGGCGGAATCGGTAGACCTGAGCCAGCTGGTCGAGGAGGTCGCCGAGGACGCGAGCCTATTCGCGGCGGAGGGGGGGATCGAATTCGAGGTGGATGTCCCAGCGGGAGTCCAAGGGAGTGGGGACGCGCGCCTGATGAAGTTGGCGGTGTTCAATGTGCTACAGAATGCGGTGAAGTACAATCTGTTGGATGGGGGAAGAGTGAAGTGCGCGCTCGGTGAGGATGGGGTCATCAACGTGACCAATACCGGGCCAGAAATTACCGGCGACGATGCCGAGAAAATCTTCGAGCGTTTCTATCGCGCAGACCCATCGCGGAGTTCGGTGCCAACCGAGGGGAAGGCAGGGTTCGGTCTCGGGCTGAGCCTAGCGCAGGTGATTGCGGAAGCGCACGGTGGTGCGCTGTGGTTGGAGCGCAGCGGCGGTGGGGAGAATGTGTTTGGGGTGCGGTTTGGGAGGGCGTGAGACGGCGATTGAATACCCTGTGGCGCTGTATTTTAGGCAGAGGGCGAGCTTTGGATCTTCACGCTGACGCGATCTTGGGATTGTTTGTCCCGCCGCCTCTCTACCCCTCCGCTTTCTTCGCTTCGCGCTCGGCTAGCTCTACGTGGAATTGCTCCGCGCATGGGGCCTCACCGGTGGTTCTTGTGCGTCCCCACCACTTGCTGAAGGTCTCGCCCGACTCGCGGTTTTTGGCGTAGTCTTCTAGGTAGACCTTCATCGCGCTCGGGATGTCCTCGAGGAGGACGACCTTGTGCTCGAGGCCGGCTAGGCGATCGCCAGTGATGGCGCCGCCGACGAACATGGCATACTTGTTCGGGCCACGGCCGACGAAACCGAAGTCGCAGTTGTAAGGACGGGCGCAGCCGTTGGGGCAGCCAGTCATGCGGACTAGGATGGGTTCTTTCTCCAAGCTCAAGTCGCGCAGGACGTCGTCGACTTTGTCGAGCACGCCGTTGAAAATGCGCTCGCTCTCGGCGAGTGCGAGGCCACAGGTCGGCATCGACACGCAGGCGTGCGCGGTCTTGCGCAACTCGGTGAAGGCGTCGGAGTGGGGGACGTTGTGCTTGGCGAGGATGGCGTCGACCTTCTCTTTCTGAGACGGGTCGAGTTCGTAGAACAGGACGTTGCAGTTCGCCGTGACGCGCATCATGCAGTCGACCTGCGTCGCGATCTCGTGCATCATCGCTTTGTAGGCTGGACCGTTCTCGTGATCCATGATGCGTCCCTGACTGACGTAGACGCAGCAGAACAATTTGCCGTCGCCTTGCTCGTGCCAGCCGAGACGATCGGCAACGGTCTCGAACTTGGTCTCGCGGACTTCTTCGGTCGGCACACTGAGGCGCGACTCGACCTCCTTGCGGAACCACTCGATGCCCTTCTCGCGGATCAAGTACTTGAGACGTGCCTGGGCGCGGTCTTCGCGGTTGCCGAAGTCACGCTGGGTGCCGACGATCGCGTCGGTTGCGTCAATGACGTTGGCACGCTTGATGAAGAACAGCGGCTTGGCGAGGCAGGGGTGCGTGTGCAGCTTGCCGTGCGACATGCCGAAACCGCCACCGACGTAGATGCTGTAGCCCTCGACCGTTCCATCGGCACCGAGGTGCGGAACCATTCCGATATCCTGCGAGAAAATATCGACGTCATTGTAGGGCGGCACGCTGATGCCGATCTTAAATTTCCGCGGCAGGTATTGTTGGCCGTAAATCGGTTCCTCGGTGTCAACTTTGCCCGCTTCGACGTCTTTCTGTAGATCGACTTTCTCCCCGTCGAGCCAGATCGTCGCGAAGGCGCTGGTCTTGGCAAAGTATCGATCGCTGATTTCTTGCGCCACTTGCTCGGCATCGATGTGTAGGGCGTCCTTGATTGGCGACGCTGGTCCCATGGTATTGCGCACGACATCGCCGCAGGCTCCGGAGGTGGTTAGGCCGCTTTTCTGGATCGTCTGGATGCAATCGCGTAGTGAACCCATGAGGATGCCGTGCAGTTGGATGCCCTGGCGGGTAGTGAGTCGGAGTGTGGCGTTGCCGAGCCTATTCGCGACGTCGTCGTGGAGCAGATACTGCTGCGAGCTCATCGTGCCGCTGGGCATTTTGGTGCGCACCATGAACGACCAAGCCTTTTCGAGTTTCGCCTGACGGCGTTCTTTGCGCAGATCGCGATCATCCTGCTGGTAGGTACCGTGAAATTTCAGCAGTTGGTATTCTGCTTCTTCAAAGTGGGTCGCGTCGGAGACTAGGGTCTCGACAATTTTACCGCGTAATCCGCGACTTTGGGCTTTGATTTCTTCTACGCTTTGCTTGGCCATATGATTGGAATTGGTGCGGTATCATGCAAGGCGATCACCGCTTCGCAACTAAAATCTATTATTCCTATCGGAATAGTCGAGTATTACGCCTCGTCAAGGGTGACAGGCATACGCATTGGGATCATCTGCGAGAAACTGAAGCCATTGGCTTGGAAAAATTTCTGCGACTCTTCGCTCAGTTTATCGGTAAGCAGGGTGATGCGCTTGAAATCCTTCTTTTTCGCGTAATTGACCACGTAATCGAGCATTAGGTGGCCGAATCCCTGTGACCGGTGGCTCGGGTGGATGAAAAAGTCCTCCAGGGTCAGTACGAATCCACCTTCGGCAGTGCTGATGGTGCTGAGCGTGTTGACCATGCCGACGATGCTGTGGTCGTTGCGCAGGACAAAAATGCGCCCCCGGCTGGGTTGCTCGAGCACGAGACGCAGCCCACGCTCCTGTTTTTCTCGATCCGGCTCAAAGTCTGCCTCCAGCTCGAAAAGTTCCATAAGCATGTCGACTAGTTCCGGCAGATCATCAATGATGGCAGGTTCGATGCGGACTTGGTTGGCGAGGTCTTGCGGCATTTCGGCGGAGTTTACAGTTGGAGGGTAGTGAATTCTAATGAAAACTCTTCGTTACGGGGAAATACGCCTCCCATCTTTATTGACAAGTGTTGCGAAATCGGTAAAATGCCAGCCCTTCTCCCGGAAATTGAGATTTTCGAAGAACTCCGACGAACCCAAGGGTAAGCACACTTTCAGTCCAACTACGCAAGCACCTTAGAATCCCATGAAACGCACCTTCCAGCCATCCAAGCGCAGTCGCAAGAAGCAACACGGGTTTCGTGCGCGCATGAAGACGAAGGCCGGTCGCGGCATCATCAAGCGTCGCCGTGCGAAAGGTCGCAAGCGTCTCGTGCCAAAGGGTGCCGAGATCAAGTTCAAGCGTCACACCAACCAGCACAACTAGCCGGTGGACGATCCGGGACTGCCGGGTTGCCTTGATAGATCCGAGGGCGAGTGATGAAACTCCCGCGCCCCATGAGGCTGCGTTCGCGTTCTGATTTTCAGCGCTCGCGAAAAGAGGGAAAGTCTTACGCTGGCCGCTTCTTGGTGGTGAGCGTGTTGCGTGATCCTGAGGCACTGCCCTTGCGATTCGGGATTATCCTGACAAAGAAGGTAGGCAATGCGGTGGCGCGTAACCACGTCCGTCGTCGCATCCGCGCGTTGCTGAGCGAATATGGTGAGCGCATGGTTCCTGGCTATCGGCTGGTGATTATCGGACGCTACACGGCGCCTTCGGCGAGTTTTGAAGCGTTGGAGAAGGACTGGTTGAAGCAGTTGCAGCGCGCGAAAATTTTGCAGGCGGGATGAGGTATCTGATCTACGCGCTAGTCCGCTTTTATCAGTGGGTGGTTTCGCCAGTGATCCACACGATCTGTGGGCCAAGTAGTGGCTGCCGGTTTACGCCTAGCTGCTCGCAGTATTTTCTCGAGGCGGCCATGAAGCATGGGGCGATGCGCGGCAGCTTCCTCGGGGTGAAACGGATCTGCCGCTGCCATCCACGCGGAGGTTTTGGGCACGATCCGGTGCCCGAGTGTCTGCCAAACAAGAAAATTGCCGCTGCGGATGAAATTCCGAGCGCGGATGCCGACAGCACAAATGGCGAGAATTCGGGTGGCCAGTGCGAGCGATCCGCCTTATAACGATAGCCCGCCGGATCTCCGGAATCTCTCTGCCCCTATCACTCTTCCCAATTCCCATTCTCAGTTTTTGAATCACAATCGTCATGGATAGAAAAGCCTGGATCGTCACCACCCTTTGCGTCATCGGAATGATCTGGTATCTCGGTATCGAAAACCCGAGGTATCAAAAGAAAGTGCGGGAGTACCGCGAGCAGGTCGATGCCGAGGAGATGGCTCGGAAATCAGTGGTCGAAGAGAATAAGGTGCTGGTGGGCGAAGCCGACGGTGACGAAGCGACGAACCCAACTGGCGAGGTCCAACCCGATGGTGGGACTGACCCAACTGGCACGACGCCTTCTGAGCCTGCAGCTACTGAAATTGCTGCGGAGACGATCGAACTAAGGACCAACGATGAGGATGGCAACCCAGCGGTGGTGTTCACGTTGACGAACAAAGGTGGGGGAATCGAAACGGCGCAATTGCTTCAGCACATCTCCGCCTACGACGAGACGACGCCGATCGTTTTGAACTCGTATGCCGACCACGCGATCGGTGCGCTTAGTCGCAAGATCGGTGAGGTGGATGAGCAGGCCTATCAGATCGTCAGCAAGAGCGATACTGAAGTCGTGTTCGAGGCGACCACCGCTGAGCTGGTCAAGGTGACGAAAACGTATTCGCTGGTCGAGCCGACCGAGCCTGGCGCGGCCTACCGCGTCAATCTCGAGATGACGATGACCAACACCGACGAGACACGCCGCTATTCTGCGAGTGACTACTACATCTACGCCGGGGCGATCGCTGCGCTCAAGCCGAAAGAGTTCATGCAGCCCGATTACACCAGCGTGCTCTACAAGAACGGCACGAAGTATCGCAACCGCGACGTCAATTACTTCAAGAAGAAGGAGGCGAAGATCAACTACAACCCGACGACCGACGAGTTGCTCTGGGGTGGGCCGATGAACCAGTACTTCGTGCAGAATATCTGCGCGGAGACAGCCTATTCGTCCAAGATCTGGGCGCAGCGTTTCCCCGTCGTGCTAGAGGGCTACACGAAGGAGCAGAGCGATGGCCACTACGCGGTGCATAGCGGTATCGGCATGCCGGCGGTCTCGCTCGATCCGGGCAAGTCGGTGACGCACAAATACCAGTTCTACCTCGGTGCGAAAAAGCTAAAGCCGCTCAAGGAGATGGGGCGCGATCGCGAGCGTATCATGCGTTACAACATCGTGCCGATCCTCGGCGGAATCGCCGCGCCAGTGTCGAAGTTCCTGTTGAGCATCCTGCTCTGGATCCAGGCGCACGTGCACAACTACGGGGTGGCGATCCTCATCATGACGGTGCTGCTACGTACCGCGATGTGGCCGATCTACGCGAAGTCGCAGAAGACGATGAAGCGCATGTCGAAGCTCTCGCCGAAGATGACCGCGCTGCGCGAGAAGCACAAAGATAACCCGCAGAAGATGCAGCAGGAGACGGCCAAGCTTTTCAAAGAAAATGGCATGGGGCCGCTCGGTCCGCTCGGTGGCTGCCTGCCGATGCTAGTGCAGATCCCGGTCTTCCTCGGCTTCTTCCAGATGCTGCGCCTGGCGGTGGAGTTGCGCCACGAGCCATTCATCGCCTGGGTCACAGACCTCTCGCAGCCGGACACGCTGTTCACTATCCCGGGGATCGGGATCCCTCTCAACATCCTGCCGATCCTGATGGCGGTGACGATGATTTGGCAGATGCGTGTCACCCCTAGTTCTGGCGACCCGACGCAGAAGAAACTGATGATGATCATGCCGGTGATCTTCCTGGTGTTCTGTTACAACTTCGCCTCGGCGCTGGCGCTCTACTGGACCGGTCAGAACTTGTTCAGCATCGGCCAGACTTATCTCTCGAAGAATAAGAAGGACGATGAGCCGGAGAAAGAACCCGAGTTGAGCCCTGCAGAGATTGCGAAGAAGCGCGCGGCTTCAGGCGGTGGGCGCACGGGCGGTGCCAGGGCTAAGAAGAAAAAGAAGAATCCGTAGCACGGGATCGATCGCCCGCGTAGCTGACCTCACCAGAGTTTGGATCTACTTTCGAGTATTACGATTGGGGTGCATGCACGCAAGTGGTGAGACCAAGGAGTCGGGGGTGTCTAGCCCCGTCACTTGAAAACCCGCGGCGAGACGCCCCACGCTCCTGAATCAGCAGTGGGGTCGGGATTGTATGGCACTGGTCGCGTTGAGAGCCTGTTGCGTGTTGGCTTGGGACGTGCGGCCGATTCCTGGCGCTATCACTCAGTTCTCCGGCCGGCGCGGATCTGGCGGATCTGGCGGATCTGGGCGGCTGGGATGATCAGGTGGTAGCCGCTCGCGTCGCGCACCTTTAGCTGGTTGTCGGGTAGGGACTCGATGGTCTGAATAAGTAATCGGGTGTCTGAGGTGGTGATCACCGAAAATTTGGCCGGCTTGGATTGGCGGCTGGCGATCTTGATGGCACGCAACTCGGCCTGTTGGATTTCCTGCAGGCCAAAAAGCACTGACTCCACGGTAGCGACGCCATCTTTGAATTCCTTGAACTTCCCCTCGGAGTAGTCGCGATTCAGGTAGGCGACGCCTGGAGGTTTCTTTTCTAAAACCCCGCCGAGATCGGTGCCCCAGCTGTGGGCGAACTTCATGAAGCCGATGGCTGGTTTCGGGATAACGATCATCCCGTCGGCGGTCTCGACGTGCACGCGTCGCGAGTCGGCCTGAGTGATCTTTCCGGCAAGCGTCGAGCCCGATTTCAGGGTGACCTCGTGCTGTAATTTTTCGGTCACCGGGTTGTTGGTGGGGAGCGGGAAGAGATGTTTCGCGGGGATCAGTTCGCGTGGTAGCCCTTCTGCTTTCCACCGCAATCTGACGACGGCGTTCGACCACGCATCGTAGAACTCCAGCTTGATCGGGTAGCGTTTGTTGGCCTCGAGTTCTAGTGTTCCGGAATGGGTAGTGGGTGCCTGCGATTCCCAGTGGTCAACCAGCTGCTTCCCGTCGACCCAGAGTCGGCTGCCGTCATCGCTCTCGATTTCGAAGGTGATCTCGCCACCTACCGGGCTTTCGACTTCGCCCTCCCAGCGGACGCTGAACCCATTGGGGGTCACTCCCTCTGCCGGGGCCGCCTCGCCCCAGTCGAAGCTGATCACGGGATCGATGCGCTCGACCGGCGTGTCCTCGTGCTTGATGTTGGAGTAGTAGCGGCCGCGTAACCCGTTGCGGACGATCTCTGGTTGCTTCGGGTTGTGGTTGGGATCTTTGCTGAAAGTCGCCAGGCGCAGGTCCGCGATGGAGATGCTGTGGGCGGGGGAGTCACCATCTTGAATCGAAACCGTTTCCTTCGAGAAAATGATCTTCCCGCTGTGTTGTTTGCCGTCGATGGCCTCGATTGTCCCAAACTGCGCGGCGTGGATTTGAGCCTGGATGGGTAGGAGCGCTAGGATGGCGATCGTGGCTAGTTGGTTCATGGCGTATGGCGGTAGCTAACTCGCACGAAGGCACAAAGGCACGAAGAAATTTGAGCCCGGGGAGGGGGGCTCTATGTCCCATCGTTTTCTTGCTAACAGAGATGCCGTGCACCCCCCAGGCGCTTCTTGCTGGGGTTGAAATTCAGCAGAATGGCTAGAAATTGGCGGCTGTCATGAATTCGATTTGCCCTCTGATCTTACGAACGGTTAGCGCCGTTGCCGTTGTCTTGCTGCTTTGCCAATGTGCGAACCACAAGCGTATCGTCGTAAGCGTCGCGCAGCAGCGGATGATCCTGACCGACAAAGGTAAGTTCGTGAAATCCTACCCGGTCTCAACGTCGAAGTTTGGCACGGGGGATGTGCCGGGGAGCAAGAAGACGCCGCTGGGGACGATGCGAATCGCGGATAAGATCGGTGGAGGTTCGCGCTCCGGAACTGTGTTCAAGGGTCGCAAGAAGACAGGTGAGGTGCTGAAGCCGAACTCGCAGGGGCGCGATCCGATCGTGACGCGGATTTTGTGGTTGAAGGGGACGCAGTCGTGGAATCGGAATGCTTACTGGAGATACATTTACATCCACGGGACGCCAGAGGAGTGGAGGATTGGTAGCCGGGCCAGCTATGGGTGCATCCGCATGAAATCGCGCGATGTGATCGACCTCTACCGGCGGGTGAAGAAGGGGACGCCAGTGGTGGTTGTGCCTAGCTATGGTGCGTAGTGGGGGGCGAAGGCTTCGAAACTTTAACTCTCCTCTGGACGGCATCGTGTGCTGAGTTTGAGCTCGTGGTGGGGATCGTTGCCGCCGCGGCGAAAGGCTTCGTGGCTCAGCACAGCGGGAGTTAAAGTTGGCATCGAAGACCTGTGGTTGAGGGCGGTGGATTTGCCGATGATGTTCTGCTGCCGGTTCGGAGAATCCTGAACTTCGACTTTATACTTCGACTCCTGATGGCATGAGCCCGATGCCGGATGGATATTTCGCGCAGACAAGAGTGTCCGCCCTCCGGTCTTCCTGCGACCGGGGCTGAGTATTTGCGAATGGGTAGAGGTGCCCGCGTTACGGGCTTGGCTAGTTCTTGTTCCAATAGATGACGACGTTCTTGGTGGCGCGGCCGGAGGCGATGATGTCTTGTTTGCCGTCGCCGTCTAGGTCGGCGAGTTTTAGGTCTTCGCAGGCCATGCCGTTGTCGTCGATCAGGTGGGTTTCCCAGTCGCCTTGGATGTCTTTTGTTTTTGGGACGTAGAGCTTGATACCAACTTTGCCGTTTTTGTCGGGAGCGCGCCAGCCGGCGATGATTTGTTGGCGGCTTTTTCCGAGGCTGAGGAAGTCGCCTATGGCTAGGGCGTGGCCTTGGTTGAGAGTGGTATCGATTGTCTTGGCGCCGATATAATCGCTGCGAACAGCGATGACTTTGTTACCATGCATTGGGCTGATGGCTGCGATTAGTTCATCGCTGTGACGAATCTCACCGGAGCCAGCGATTAGCCGTGAGGGGAAATCCATGTGAGTCCAGCCAGTCTCCTTTGGAATAGCCATCCTTGCTCCTTCTACTCCAGCGAAAATCATTGGTTCTCGAACCTTTTCTTTTCCGAGCCAGTTCGTGATCATATCAAAGTTATGCGTCATGTGCATCGATTCATCCACGACGGTCGTCTTCCAAGCTTTGCCGTCTTCGCGATTCTCTGGCACGTCATAGGCCAGCACCTTCACCGGTGCACCTTCACCCTTCTTGTTGCCACGTCCGTGCAGCGGCAGCACCACGAGTTTGAATTCCTTCTCTCCCGTGCGCACCCAGTGCATGCGGTGAACGGTCGGCTCATGATGCAATTTGATCGGTTTCCATTTCTGCGTCGGATCTTTCGGGCGCACCAAGTAGTGAACCGAGCCGGACTTGGTGTCGTCGGTGGTTTCACCTGGATTCCACTGGCCGCCGACTGCGATCTCGACCAAGCCATCGCCGTCGATGTCCCGCGCGGCGATGCAGACGTTGTCGCGGTGGCGGGCACCGACGGGCGGGTTGAGGTGCTCGGCGATTTCGAAGCGTTTCCAATCGCCATTGCGATACCAAGCGATCTGGTGCTGATCCGCTAGGAGGATGTCGGGTTTTTTGTCGCCATCGACGTCGCCGATCGCGAGTCCGTAGCCGATGGCGATCTTGTCATCGATGACCTGGCGTTCGAATTTGGGGGCGGCGCTGACGATGGAGCAGGTGGCTAGGGCGGTGAGGAGGGAAATGCGGCAGATCATGAGAGAAGTTTAGTAAAGATTTATGATGAAGTTAAGCACGGATTTGCTAACCGTAGCCATTCCTCACCGAACCAATGAGCGTGCCTAAAATTCAAGCCCGGCTGGAAGCAGCGCGTGGCAACATGATGAGCGACGAGCAGCTAGCCGCTGAGGCGGTGGCTCTGACGGGCGAACTGTTGGCCGCGGGTCGCAAGCGGCTCAAGATCCGCGACCGCCTCGCGGCGCGCAAACTCGGCCGGATGCTCGATGATCCGTCCGGCAAAGCGCTCACGCTATCGCTCGCCGATCAGGTTTTTCGCAGCGAGTTCCCGCGCCGGGTGGCTAGCCAGTTCCGTTACTTGGTGAAGAGTTACGGCACGCCGAGCTACCTGCCATTCCACGAACGCCTCGGGATGTCGGTGGGGGCGTTCGCCTCGATCTTTTTTCCTGGGAAGGTCATGCCGCTGGTCGCTGGTAAAATGCGCTCGGAGAGCAAGCTCGTGATCTTGAAAGCGGAGGCGGAGCCGTTCGCTAAGCATGCGCGCAGGCGTGAAGAGCAGGGAGCGCAACTCAACATCAACCAGCTCGGTGAAGCGATCCTCGGTGAGGAAGAAGCCGCGCGCCGACTCGATGCGGTGGTGGGTCGATTGAAGGATCCGCTGGTGTCGTATGTGTCGGTGAAGCTCTCAGCGATCGATAGCCAGATCAATCTGATGGCGTTTGACGAATCTCTGGCGGAAGTCAAAGAACGGTTACGCAAACTGTATCGCACGGCGATCAAATTTCCCTACACGCGTGGCGAGGGCAAGGCGGGGGCGAAGTTCGTTAACCTCGACATGGAGGAATACCGTGACTTGCACCTGACGCTGACAGCCTTCAAAGGGGTGCTCTCCGAGCCAGAGTTTGAGGACTACCACGCTGGCATCGTCCTGCAGGCTTATTTGCCGGATTCATTTCAGATTCAGAAAGAACTGACCGCGTGGGCGATCGAGCGCATCG
This sequence comes from Verrucomicrobiales bacterium, assembly GCA_047619485.1. Lineage (GTDB taxonomy): Bacteria > Verrucomicrobiota > Verrucomicrobiia > Verrucomicrobiales > DEV007 > JBLHKE01. The sequence goes on from JBLHKE010000030.1 coordinate 18,605, forward strand.
AGTCGGGAGGTAAGCCGATCAAGCTGCGTTTGGTCAAGGGCGCGAACCTGGCGATGGAGGCGGTGGATGCGTCGCAGCATGGCTGGGAGCCGGCACCCTACGGTAGCAAGGCGGAGGTCGATGCCAACTACAAGCGGATGGTCGAATACGGCTGCCGTCCTGAACACGCGCGCGCGGTGCGCATCGGCATCGCGAGCCACAACCTGTTCGATGTCTCACACGGCCTGTTGTTGCGCGAAATGTATGAGGTGAATGCTTCGGTGGACTTCGAGATGCTGGAGGGGATGGCCAATCACCAGGCGCAGGTCATCGAAGATCTCACGAGCAGCTTGCTCTTCTATGCTCCCGTGGTGTGCGAAGAGAATTTTCACAGCGCGATCGCCTACCTAATCCGACGGCTGGATGAGAACACGACGGAGGGCAACTTTTTGCGCGATATGTTTTCGTTGAAGGTCGGATCTCCGGCTTGGGATCGGCAGCGCGCGGCGTTTGAGCAGGCGGTTAAGGACAAGTCGACGGTGTCTGCCGAGCCGCGGCGCAAGCAGGATCGTTCGGCCGAGGACAAACCGCTAAGGGCGAAGGGTGGAACCCGGTTCGAGAACGCGCCGGACACTGATTTCACCTTGCCGATCAACCGCGTCTGGCTGGGGGATCTGCTGCGCCGCTGGAAGGGACGTTCGGTGGCCGATGTGCCATTGCAGATCGGGGGTAAGCTGGTCGATGACAAATTCCCAGGCGAGGGGCATGACCCGTCGAAGCCGGGGAAGGTCGCCTACAAATACGCCCTGGCGGATCGTCAGCAGGTTGGCGAGGCGTTGGCATGTGCGGAGAAGGCATTTGAGACGTGGAACGCGAAAGCACCCGACGCCCGCGCGAAAATCCTGTTGCAGGCGGCGCACGAGATGGGCGCGGCGCGTGAGGAATCGATCGCCTGCATGATTCGCGATGGTGGCAAAGCGGTTGCCGAAGCGGATGGCGAAATTTCCGAGGCGATTGATTTTGCGAACTATTACGCGAGTTGCCTGGAGACGTCAGGTCTTGAGGGCGCGGTGCCGAGTGGGCGGGGGATTGTGGTGGTGGTGCCGCCGTGGAACTTTCCGTATGCCATTCCCGCGAGCGGGATCCTCGCCGGACTGATGGCGGGCAATGCGGTGATCTTGAAACCGGCACCCGAGGCAGTGCTGACCGGCTGGATTTTGGCGCAGCACCTGTGGCGCGCCGGTGTGCCGCGTGAGGTGTTGCAGTTCGTCCCCTGTCCGGACAACGAGATCGGCCAATCGCTGGTGAGCGACCCGCGGGTGTCCGTGGTGGTGTTGACTGGGGCACACTCAACCGGGAAGATGTTCCAGGGCTGGCGACCGCAGATGCGGCTGTTTGCAGAGACCAGTGGCAAGAATAGCCTGATCATCACGGCGGCGGCCGACCAGGATCTGGCGGTGAAAGACCTGGTGCGTTCGGCTTTCGGCCATGCGGGACAGAAGTGTTCGGCGGCGAGCTTGGCGATCTTGGAGGGTGAAATCTACGACAGCCCGTCTTTCCGCCGCCAACTGCGCGATGCGGCGGCCAGCCTGAAGGTCGGGTCGGCCTGGGAGCCGAAGAATTTGATCACGCCGGTGATCCTCGAGCCGCAAGGGGCGCTGCGGCAGGCGCTGAAAACGTTGGATGAGGGGGAGGAGTGGCTGCTGGAGCCGCGCATGATCGATGGCAACCCGCGGCTGTGGTCGCCCGGGATTAAGCTCGGGGTGGTGCGTGATTCGACCTTCCATCGCGCCGAGTGCTTCGGTCCGGTCTTGGGTTTGATGCGAGCGAAAAATCTGGCGGAGGCGATCGAGCTACAGAACGATAGCGAGTTCGCGCTGACCGGCGGCATCCACACGCTCGACCAGCGTGAGATCGATCTCTGGCGGGAGTCGGCGCAGGTCGGCAATGCCTATATCAACCGGCCGATCACGGGTGCGATCGTGCGGCGTCAGCCCTTCGGGGGGTGGAAGCACTCGGCATTCGGACCCGGGGCGAAGGCGGGTGGCCCGAACTACGTTTTCAATTTTGGAAAGTGGGAGACGGAGTCGCTCCCGGAGCTACGTGAATCCCCGAACCAGCTGACGAACAGCCTGCTGACCCAGTTCAAGCGGCTGGTGATCGAGGCGAAGAGCCGCGAGCTTTTGCAGGTGAGCGTGTGGAGCTATGGGTGGGCGCTGCACCACGAGTTCCATGCTGAGCACGATCCGAGTCAACTGGTCGGCGAGACCAATGTGTTCCGCTACTTCCCACGCGAGCGTGTGCTGCTGCGTTGCAATGAAGAGGCCGAGTTGCTAGATGCCATGCTGGCGGTGCTCGCGTCTACGACTTGTGAGATCGATCTAGAGGTGAGTCTCGCGTCGAAGCACGCGCAGGTGTTCGGAACGGCGCTGGAGGGTGTCGCGCGGGTCAACGTTGTCGAAGAGAGCGAGGATGCGCTGCTGGCGAGGATGAAATCGCTGGAGTCCAGACCTGGGCTGGTTCGCTATCTTGGAGGAGTGCCGCGTGAGGTTTACGAGATGGCCAACGATTGGCATGTCCCGGTGGTGGACGATCCTGTCTCTGCGGTCGGGCGTCTCGAGTTGCGCTACTACTTCCGCGAGCAGTCGGTCAGCGAGACGGTGCACCGGTATGGGAATATGATTGATCCGCCGGAGGGGTAGAGTGAATGAGTCGCGTCATCTTCCATTAGAAAACCCTCACCAAGGCACCCTTCTGCTGGGCGCGGCTGTGGGGGACGTCCCAGCCACGTGTCAGATGCCCAGCATCAGCCTCGTCGGTTGCTCGATGCTGTCTTTTACTTTGATTAGGAAGGTGACCGCTTCTTTGCCGTCAACGACGCGGTGGTCGTAGCTGAGGGCTAGGTACATCATCGGGCGGATGACGACTTCGCCATCGACCGCCATCGGGCGCTGCTGGATGTTGTGCATGCCGAGGATGCCGCTCTGGGGCGGGTTGATGATCGGGGTGCTGAGCATCGATCCGTAGATGCCGCCGTTGGTGATGGTGAAGACGCCACCGCTGAGATCCTCGAGCTTGATCTTGCCCTCGCGGGCCTTCTTGGCGTAGTCGGCGATGTCGCGCTCGATCTCGGCGAAGCTCTTCTGGTCGCAATCGCGGAGCACCGGGACGAACAGTCCCTTGTCGGTGCCGATGGCGACGCCGATGTCGTAGAAATGGTTGGTGATCAGGCTGTCGCCTTCAATGCGTGAGTTGATGCCAGGCACGGCTTTGAGTGCCGCGACGCAGGCTTTGACGAAGAACGACATGAAACCCAGCTTGATGCCGTGCTTGGCGACGAAGTCCTCCTGTAGCTGTTTGCGCAGACCCATGACCTCACCCATGTCGCACTCGTTGAAGGTGGTGAGCAGGGCGGCATTCTGCTGCGCGGCGACCAAATGGGTGGCGATTTTACGGCGCAGCGGCGAGAGCTTTTTGCGTGTGAAGCGATCGTTCGATTCGTCCTTCAGGCTGACCGCAGCGCTGCTCGGGACGATGGCCGTTTCCTGCTTGGGGGAGGGGGCTGGTTTTGGTGCAGGCTCGGGTTCCGCTTTCGCTGCTGCTTTTTCGGGCTCGGGCTGCTTCGCCTCCTCTTTCGCTGGTGCAGGAGCGGCTGCTGCGGGTTTGCCTTCACCAGCTTCGATTGTTCCGACGATGGATCCGATGGCGACTTCTTCTCCCTCTGCTGAGATGATCGTCAGCGTGCCGGATTCATCCGCCGTGATCTCGGTCGAGATCTTGTCGGTCTCGAGGGTGAGTAGGAGGTCGCCGGCGTTGACTTTGCCGCCATCTTCGACGTGCCATTGGGCGATGAGGCCGGTGGTGATGGATTCGCCGACGGCGGGGATTTTAACTTCGAGGCTCATGGATGGATTAGACGCTGAAGGCTGCTTGGACGAGGTTTTTCTGTTCTCGGGTGTGGACCGCTTTGGATCCGGCTGCTGGGCTGGCGCTGCGGTCGCGGCCGGCGTAGCGGACGCGGTGCTGGCTGACTTTCTCTAGGCGGGCGCCAACGTAAGACCAGGCGCCCATGTTGAGGGGTTCCTCCTGGCACCAGACCCATTTCTTGTTTGCGCGAGGGTAGCGCTGTACGATCTGCTTTAGGCGGTCGCTGTTGAACGGGTAAAGTTGTTCGATGCGGATGATTGCGACGTTCTTGAGCTTGTGCTCGTCGCGGTAGGCGCGCAGGTCGTAGTAGAC
>JBLHKE010000031.1:0-22724 GCA_047619485.1 Verrucomicrobiales bacterium
CGGATTACCATGTTTGATCAGCAGTGCCGCACTTTCCAAATTACCTCGCTCGATCGCCCCATGTAAAAACGATTCATGGTTGCAAGCACCCTTGGTGTTCTGGTGATAGCGAACAAGCTCGGGGACCGTTGCGATGGCCGTCCGGAGTTCATCGATATCACTGTCGAGGAAATGGACTGAAATATCGACTTCCTTCAGTTTCTTCGAAATCTCCGCGCGTTCGCTCCGAACAAGCAGCTTCCGAATCTCGCCAGCCATCACTGTTGGTTGAATCCAACCATGCCGGGCGACCACCTTGCCATCCCGGTCGATTAGCATGCCTGTATTCGGTTCTGCACCGAAGTATTTCCAGGCGCCGTTTTCCATCGAATCAGCGATCATGTGTGCTTTGATCTGCTGCCTCGCACGATAGTTGCGAGCACGCGTTAGCCACGCCTCGAGGGTCGTGGGGTCATCGACCAAGATGTCTTCTGCGATGTTGCGATCTGTGATCCACTCTTTATCACCTCCCTCACTGTAGGGCGAGGGGCTGCCGACGGGGTGGGCTTCGGTGGTGTAGATAACCACGACTTCGAGCTTATTCGCAAACTGTTCGTGGATGCGATCGATGTGCGGGCAGGTGAGCGAGCTGTGAACCAGCAGTAGCGGCCTCTCGGCCCAGAGGGATTTGAGCTGGATCTGACCGCCGTTGAGATCGAATGCGGTGAGCTCGAAGTGCGGCGGAAGCGGCTTCTTCCTCATCGGGCTATTGTCGTCTTCTTGGAAGAAGGAATCGATGAATTCGCTGGAGGTTGGCTCGCCGCCCCAGGCACGGAAAAGGGAAATCTCCTTAGGCCGCCCTACCTCGCCCGGACCAGCGGAGCTCACAACCGCTAGCCAGAGGGTGATGCGCCGTTCCATGTTGAAATCCTAGCAATTTTCGATCGAAAAAACAGGAGATTTCGATTTTCAATTCACGGGTAGGCCGTAGGTTCGCGGCCATGTCTGAAAAAAGTGAAGAACTCTACGATAAGGCCCTCGACCTGATCCAGGAGGGCAAAGTGCAGGAAGGCATCGCCGCGATTGAGGAATCGCTGATGGAAGATGCCGAAGATGGCATGACGTGGAGGTTGTATGGGGTCGCCCTGACGGCGGTTGGCCGCGGCGACGATGCCGCAGGGGCGATGGAGAAGGCGGAGAAATTTGGGCTGCCGGACGTGGAAGGATTTTTGATGAGAGCTGCGGAAGCACAGGTCGCGGGAAACATGGACGCGGCGATCTCGCGCTACGAGGATGCGCTGGAGTTGGACGAGAAACGCTTCGAGATCTGGGCCGGCTATTCGGTCGCGCTGCTGCAGGCGGGATACAAGGATGATGCACTGGAGGCATCAGAAAAAGCTGTCGCCCTCGGCGCCGAACATCCGCAGTCGTGGTATGCCCGTGGCCGCGTGTTGCGCTTGACCGGAGACATGGCGGCCGCTCTGCCGGCCTATGACAAGGCAGTGGAGCTCGACCCGAAGGGTCCCGTCGCCTGGCATGAACGCGGCATGGTGCAGGTGGAGTTGGGCGATGCGACGGCGGCGGTCGAGTCTTTCGAGCGCGTGCTAGAACTGCAACCCGGGGACGCGGCTGCGGAGCAGGGGCTGGCGATCGCAAGGGAGCGGCTGAAGGGGTAGTTCTCGCTAACCAAGATGGATCGGATCGACGTCGATGGTGAGGATCACGTCTTCGGGCATGGTGGTCTCGGCGCGGATCTTGTTCAGGTGGGTGGTCATCAGTTTGGTAGTCGGCGCGCGCATCATTAACTGGAAACGGAACTGACCGGCAGCGCGCGCTAGCGGTGAGGCGATTGGCTCGCCCATATGGATGCCTTGCGGGAGATTTTTTTGTAGCCGTTTGTAGAGGGTCTCGAGGCTGAACTCGGCGCGGCGCTCGTGGGTCGATCGGCAGGTCAGCAGGACGACGTGGGTGAACGGCGGGAAACCGAAGCCTTTGCGGAAATCCAATTCTTGGTCGACGAACCCCTCGTAGTCATGGTGGCGGGCGAACTGGATCGACGGGCTGTGTGGGGTGGCCGTCTGCACGATGACCTCGCCTTTCAGCTCGCCTCGTCCCGCGCGTCCAGCGACCTGTGTCAGCAAGCTGAAGGTGCGCTCGCCAGCGCGGAAGTCGGGCGTGTACAAACCCATGTCGGCGTTGAGGATCCCGACCAAGGTGACGCTCGGGAAATGCAGCCCTTTCGCAATCATCTGGGTGCCGATGAGCATGTCGAGCTTGTGCGCTTTGAAGTCGTTGAGCGTGTCGCGCAGCTTGTTCTTGCGTGCCATCGTGTCGGCATCAACCCGCGCTATCTTGGCATTGGTGAACACTTTGTGGAGGATCTCCTCTACCTTCTCGGTGCCGAATCCAGCGAAGCGTATCGCCGGGTCGGCGCACTCCGGGCACTTGCGCGGCGCAATCTGCTGGAACCCGCAGATGTGGCACATCAGACGCTCGTGCTTGCGGTGGAAAGTGAGCGAGACGCTGCAGTGCTTGCACTCGCAGGCGTGGCCGCAGGCCGGGCACATCAGCGAGGTGGCGAATCCGCGGCGGTTGAGGAACAGGATGACCTGCTCGCCGTCTTCGAGCCGTTGGTCGACCGCCTTGCGCAGGCGTTCCGACAGGATCGACGGTGCCTTGTTCGGTCCGAAACCACTCTCGCGGCGCATGTCGACGATGCGGATCAGTGGCATCGTCTGGTTGTCGACGCGCTTCGTCAATGAGACGAGCTGGTACTTGCCGACGGTCGTGTTGTGCCATGATTCAATGCCCGGAGTTGCGCTGCCGAGCAACACCGCGCAGGGCTCCATCTTTCCACGCACCACGGCGACGTCGCGCGCGTTGTAGCGCGGCGGACTGTCCTGCTTGTAGCTGCCCTCGTGTTCCTCGTCGACGACGATCAACCCGAGTTTCTCGAGCGGCGCAAAAATCGCACTGCGCGCGCCGACGACGATCCGCGCACGGCGCTGGTGGATCTTCTGCCACTCGTCAAAACGCTCGCCCTGCGACAGGTTGCTGTGCAACACCGCGACCTGTCCCTGGATGTCTGCGAAACGGCTCTTGACCCGATCGACGGTCTGCGGCGTCAGCGAAATTTCAGGCACGAGGACGATCGCGCTCATGCCGCGGTCTAACACCCGTTGCACCGCCTGCAGGTAGATCTCCGTCTTACCGCTGCCGGTGACGCCGTGAATCAGGATCGGCTTCGACTTTTCCGGTTCCTCCACCGCCTTCAAGACGACCTCCATCGCCGCGCTTTGTTCGTCTGTTAGGGTAAGCGCCTTGGTGGCGATAAATTCGTCCTCCTGATGCGGGTCGCGCTCGATCTGGAGATCCTCGATCGTTAGCCAACCCTTCTCGATCAGTCCGCCGACTGGGCTTTTCGGCGCTGTTGAAGAACCGATTTCCGAGAGCAGCACCTGGCCATCCTCGTGCTCCATTAGGTCGCGTAAGATGGATGCCTGACGTGGGGCCTTGCGAGCGAGTTCGTCGATGTCCTTCTTCTTTGGTCGGCGCTTGAACTTAACAACCTTTTGGGTCTTCGCCGAGTGCACGTCAGTGCGCACCGCCTCGGGCAATAGCGCCCGCATCACCGACTCCATCGGCGTGCAGTAATACTTTGAGATCCAGCGTCCTAGATCGAGCAGTTTCGGCGTCAGCGCCGGGATGTCGTCTATCACGCTATCGAGATCGCGCAGCCGCATCTGTAGGGCGGCGTCCTCGGAGTGTTCGACGATCTCGGCGACGGTGCCGGTCGATTTCCGTTGTCGCAGCGAGATGCGCACGCGCGCGCCCACCACGACGCGCTCGATGAGGGCATCTGGGATGGAATAGTCGAACTCGCGCGAAGACGAGCCATCGACAAGCACTCTGGCGGCGCGGATCATGGGCGCACAGCATCTGCAAGGGAGGCGCTGCCGTCAAGCAGCAGGGGAAGACTTGGGCGTTGAAAGTTTAGCGTTGGAAGTTGAACGTTTTTCCTAGACCGGGAGGATTGTGGGTAGCGGATTGTTTTGACCGCAGATTTGCGCAGATTTTTTCTTGGGTTGAGGGAGGGCGAGACTGACGAAAGACTCGTGAGCCACAGGCGATGGCGTAACTTTGATTTGCAATCGGAGCCCAATGCCTAAGCCGCTCAGCACGACTGCTTCGATTGCAAATCGAAGTTACGGTCGATCGGAGCTGGAGCTCGACCTAAGGTCCCTGCTCCTTGGACACAAAAAAGCCCCCCGGCCTTGCGACCGGGGGGCTTCTGAAAACTCGGGTCGTCCTCGGTTGAAAGGACTTCCTTAAAGTTGTTGGATGCTCGGTTCAGCCTTAGAAGCTGACGCTGAGCGAAACGCCGCCGTAGACTTCGTCGTCTTGGCCGCTCTCATCGATCTCCCAGGTGGCAGCGATGTATGGCTTGAGCGTGGTGCGGTCACCCAACGCGATCGGCAGCGAGAGGCTCGCGCCAACTGCGTTGAACCCGTCGACACCATAGTAGTCGCGAGCGTAGCCGACTGAAGTGCCAGCGACGAGGGCGACACTGTCGCTGATTTCGATGGCCTTCTCTGCACCGAGCTCGATGTAGGAACCTTCTTCTTCGAGGTCGTAGTAGTAACCGAGACCGAGGTCGAGACCCATGAAGTTGGTGCCGATGCTGGCGCCAAGCTCAAGGGAATCATCGATGCCGAGTCCGCCACCGTCGAAGCCTTGTGGGTAGTAATACCAGATGGCACCGACACCGATTTCGAACGCGCCGAGGTCGTAGCTGAGGCCAGCAAGCAAGTTGAGTTCGTCGTAGGAGTCCTCTGCGAGGGTTCCATACCAGCTACCGAGGTTCAGGCTGAGGCCTTCGGTGAGTGGGACGCCGAGATCGACGCCTGCCCAGACGAGATTTTCACCATAATTGAATCCACGGAAGATATAGTGAGTGTCGTAACCGAGGCTGACTTCAGCACCAATGCTTGAAGGCACTGGGGCTGGGGTGACAGGAGCCACAGGTGTGCCGGCTTTGACCGGAGCGGCTGCTAAGAAGGCAGCGCCTCCCATGATTCCTAGTGTTGTTACAAATGTATTGTTCTTCATAGATTTCTCTTCAGGTATATTTTTTCTGGTTGTTAAGAAAGGTTAGTTTTAAAAAGAATCGAACTAATGTCAATCCTTAATTCCACATTAATGGATAAAAACCATACCCCTCAAACTGAGGTCGTAGATTTTCGCAAAAATGGGAATAGCTCAGGCCGTTCGCACCTCATTTGTGGATGATGAAAACCCGTTGGATTAAGTCGTTCAACCTTAATTTTTTCCGACTGGAAGGCGCACTATTAGCCACCCAATCTTTAGACGCAGAGCGACAAAAGTAGAGGGAATAAAATTTCTAGAACGGCGCTGAGATACCGTTGTAGATTTGAGAACTACCAGAAAGAGCGTTTTCTGGCCTCGGCAATTAGCGCGGAGGGCTATTCGAAATCAGAGGTCATCACCGACTGTGGCAGGCGCTGACCGAGAACTCGAGCCTGAGCAACGATGGATCCGAGATCGTTGTCAAAACGATAAGAATGACAGTTCGGACAAATTGCGACCTTGGCCGCAACGATCGACTCGCAGCCGACGCAGATCTTATACTTAACTGGGTTGCGCACAATTTTATCGGCACGCCTTGCCCGTTCCATTAGTGATTCTGTCTCGTGAGTCATGTGTTCCAGGTGTCTCTTAGCGAAGACATCTGAAGATACACCCAGAGGAGGATTGCGCAACCGGTTCGCAACATTTTTGAGCCTCAATTTTGAGAAAACAAAAAAGCCTCAAGCTTGCATTATAAGGGGCTTATCCGAGAGTCGTAGCGATGAATATTCGACTCTCTTCCCCAATCGTAGTGACGATCGCTATCGCGATCTTCCTCGGCCTCGGCCACCAGTCTTTGATCGCGCAGGCGGACAGAGCGAAACCCGCCGGGGCGTCGAGCGCGTTGGGTGAAGACGTGATGTATGCGCGGCTCAACCAGTTCTTTAACCTCGTCAGCGAGAGCAAGGTGAAGGATGCCTACCAAGCGCTGACAAAAGGTTCAAAGTCGATCAGCGACATCAAGCCGCTCGTGTCGCAGACAGAGAACGTGATCAAGGGCAACGGGCAGATCATCGACGCTGAATTGCTGCGCACCGAGCGCGTTGGCAAGCGCTTGCTGCGGATCTCTTACCTGACACACGGCGAGATCTATCCGATGCAGTGGAACTTCTACTGCTACCGCTCGAGCGCTGGCTGGCAGGTCTTGGACATCACTGTGAACAACGATCTCTACGCGATCTTCGACGAGGAGGAACAGTCGAAGGCGAAGAAGCGGGAGAAAAAGTAGCGCCGGGCGACAGCGCACGCTAGCTGAACTCCACAGAGTTTGGACGGACGTCCTGTGGCGCAGTCTATCTCTAGGAAACGTTGCCAAATTCTAGCGCATTCGGCTACGGTTGGATTCCGTTGAATTGGTTTACCCGGCTCGATCGAAACTTTTCTCTAAGAAACTCGGGCTGCCCCCGTTGTATTCTTTGTTATGAAGAAGCTACGCGCGTGTTTTCTTGGTTGGTTTGCCCTCCTGCTCGGTTCCCAAGGTGTCTTGGCGGACGGGTTTATCATCATCGATCGCCCGGTGCCGCTACCTGAGCACCGCCACCCGCATCCACATCCGCGGCCACCGCGGCCAATCCATCAATACCTGCCGCTGGAGGTGAAGAACCACTTCGTGTCGGTGAAGATCGACGGGCAGGTCGCGGTGACCTCGGTCGACCAGACGTTCCATAACCCATCGGGTCAACGGCTCGAGGGGACTTACCTTTTCCCAATTCCAGAAGGTGCGGAGATCGATCAGTTCGAGATGGATGTCAACGGTGAGATGATGGAGGCCGAGCTGCTCGACGCAGGCAAGGCGCGCAAGATCTACGAAGACATCGTGCGTCGCGCGAAGGATCCCGCGCTGATGGAATACGTCGGGCAGGGGCTTTTCAAGGTGCGCATCTTCCCGATCGAACCGCGCAGCGACAAGCGGGTGAAACTGAAATACACGCAGGTGCTGAAACGCGACGGCCGCTTGGTCGATTACACCTACCCGCTGAATACGGAGAAGTTCTCCTCGCGCCCGGTAGGCGAGGTGTCGGTCAAGGTGGACGTCCGCGCCGAGTCAGGGATCAAATCGATCTACTCGCCGAGCCACGAGATCGAGGTGACGCGCAAGGGTGAGAAGCGCGCAGTGATCGGCTTCGAGGAGAAGAACACGCGGCCGGACACCGACTTCAAACTACTCTACGCCACCGATCACCAAGACTCGCAGGCGGTGGGGCTGGAGATGTTGACTTACAGCCCGAAGAAGGGCGGCGACGAGGGGCATTTCATGATGCTCGTCAGCCCGGGAGCGTGGGAGAAAAAGGACAAGATCGTGCCGAAGGATATCGTGTTCGTGCTCGACACCTCTGGCTCGATGCGCACCAAAAAGCTCGAACAGGCGAAGGCCGCGCTGGAGTTCTGCCTCGACAATCTGAACGCGGGCGACCGCTTCGAGATCGTGCGCTACTCGACCGAGGCGGAGGCACTGTTCGAAGGGCTCATGCCGGCGGACGATGAACACCTAACACTGGCAAATGAATACATCGACGAGCTCAAAGCAGGCGGTGGAACGGCGATCGAGGAAGCGCTGTTGCAGTCGGTGAGTTACGCCAGCGGGCGTGAGGACGGCGATCGCCCGTATCAGGTAATCTTCCTCACGGATGGGCGACCAACGATCGGCGAGACGCGGCCGGACAAAATCCTCGAACGCCTGAAGGACAAAGTTGGGAGCGCTCGAGTTTTCTGTTTTGGGATCGGCACGGATATCAATACCAAGCTGCTCGACCTCGTCGCCGAGGAAACGCGAGCGGTGACCGAATACGTACTGCCGGAGGAGGACATCGAGCACAAGGTGTCGCGCTTCTACTCCAAGATCGCGGTGCCGGTGATGGCGAATCTGAAACTGACGGTGAAGGGTGGAGGCGCGCGCCTCACGCAGCGATACCCGAACGACCTGCCGGACCTGTTCAAGGGCGATCAGCTGGTGGTGTTCGGCCGTTACAAAAAGGGCGAGAAGAGCAAGGTAAAGTTGCAGTTGGAGGGATCGCTCGGGGGTGAGAAAAAGGCGTTCACCTACAGGGCGAGACTCGAGGGCTCGCGCGATCACCAATTCATCCCGCGGCTGTGGGCGACGCGGAGGGTGGGTTACTTGCTCGACGAGATCCGGCTGCGCGGCGAGAGCTCGGAGCTGAGGGAGGAGGTCGTCTCGCTGGCGCGCAAGTACGGGATCGTGACGCCGTACACCTCGTACCTGATCGTCGAGGACGAGATGGCTCGGGATGTCCCAGTAGCCCGCCAGAGCATGGGGAACCGCCGCGGGTTGAGCCTGGAAGGCGGTGGAGGCACGGGGCGTCCGGCGGTAAATGCGGCACCAGATCCGGCCAGCGTCCAGCTCGCCCGAGACGCGGAGAAAGCTGCTTACGAAAGCTTCGCGGACGCTGAGAGCGGAGCCGAGGCGGTCGCCGGGGCGCGTGCGAGCTCCAAGCTAAAGGCGGCCAAAACCCCGAGTGCGACGCGCGCGGCCTTCCGCGAATCTCAGTATGCGGGGCAGGCCGGCGGGGGCAAGCGACTCGTCGCCCAGGAGACGAAATTTCTTGGTGGCAAAACCTTCTACCAGAATGGTGCTGAGTGGATCGACGGTGATGCGCAAGCACTCGGTGAGGCGGCAGCGATCGAGATCGAGTTCGGCAGCGATGGCTACTTCGAGCTACTGTCACGCAGCACGGAGATAGCCAGATGGCTATCGGCCGGCGATTCCATGCAGGTGATCATTGCCGATCAGCTCTACAAGGTCGTCCCCACGAAGTAGGCGATCGAGACAATTCCCGGTTGCGGTGACGCTCTGTCCCACAACTGGACGACGGTGGGAAGCGGGTTTTTCGCTGGCGTTCGCCCACAAACCAGCCCAATCTCCAAGTCTATGAGCATGAACCTACGATCCTTCGCCCTCGTCGCCGCCGCGGCAGGCTTCGCCTTTTCGCATCTTAGCAGCAGTCATGCCCAGCTGATCCCGAGGAAGTCCGACCAACTCGAATACCGTGAGTTTACCAGCTCGGATGGTAAGAAGATCAAGGCGGTGCTCGTCGATAAGACCGACAATACCCTCACACTGCGCCTGGCGGACGGCCGCAAGGCGACGCTCCCTTACGACAAACTCAGCGCGGCGGATCAGGAATACGTGCGCGAGTGGGACAAGGAGAAAGACCTTTTCCTAACACAGTGTAAAAGCCTGCGCATCGGCAGCATGCTCGAGCTGCGCGGCTACGAGAGTTTCAAGTTCCAGCTCAAGGGCAACCACATTTTCGTCAAGGGGGAGCTCAACGGTAACCCCGCCGACTTCATGATCGATACCGGCGCTGGCAGCACGGTGCTCGACGTCATCGCCGCCAAAAAGAAGGGCTGCGATGTTGGGCCGATGGACCAGAAGATCTATGGCGTCGGTGGCGAGGCCCCGGCCGCGCTCACCAAGGTGCCTGAAATCAAGCTCGGCGAGTCGATCATCAAGGATCAGACCCTGCTCGCGGCTGACCTCTTCAAGGACATCCCCGGCGCGCGCCGCGACCACGATGCCATCCTTGGTGCCGAGTTCATGAGCCAGCTGCGCGCCGTCATCTCTTACAAAGAGGGGCGCATCTTCCTGCGACCGGACCTGGTCGACAACGATGAGGAGGAGAAGGTGGCCGAGCCGCCGAAGTATCGCATCTTCAAGTTGGCCAACGGCAAGTCCCGTGCTGCGCGCATCAAGAAGAAGAACCCGAGCTCGACCGAACTCAACGTGGTCGACCGTGAGGGCAAGGTCACCGGTCAGGTCACCATCCTCAACAATGAGTTCTCTGACGACGACAAGGAATACATCGAAAAATGGACGCCAGAGCGCGATCTCTTCCTCCGCCAGTGCCGCGGCCTCACCGTCCAGGACATCCTCGAACTGCGCCAGTATGAGTCGTTCGAATACAAGCGTCAGGGCAACCATATCTTCGTCGACGGCAAGCTCAACGGCAAAGACCGCTTGTTCATGATCGACACTGGCGCGGGTAGCACCGTCCTGCATGTCGAGGACGCCTTGGAGACCGGCTGCGCGGTCGGACCGATGACCGAGAAGGTCTACGGCATCGGTGGTGAGGCACCAGCTGCGCGCGTGGATGTCGCATCGGTGGAGCTCGGCGGGGCGCTCTTCGAGAACCGCCAGCTAATGGCGCTCGACATGTTCAAGCAGATGGGGCGCCGCGGTCCTTACTGCGGGTTGTTCGGCGCCGATTTCCTGCGCGAGACCGATGCGGTAATCACTTACCGCGAGCAGAAAATTTTCCTCCAAGCCGATAAGTCCGACAAGAAAGCTGACGGCGGCGAGGACGTAGAAGAGGAAGAGAAGTAGGCCGCCAGACTCGGGCGGAGGATCGAACTGTAGCTGAATTCGCCACAGGCTGTTGCGAAACTGGCAGCAGCTAGGTAAGTCGGGCAGGAGTGCCGGTTTTACATTCGGAACACGAGCGCTGGCGATATGATCATCCAGTTTTGCAACTGTCTGGCAAGAATTTGGCCGAGCATCCTTGGGATTTACTGAGTGATGGGACGTTCGTCCAAACTCTGGCGAGTTCTGCTACAACGCCCGACGCCCAACTCCTTGGAGTGTCTACCGTAGTTCGGCGACGAGTCGCATGAAGGCTCGCGAGGCCGTCGCAGGTGCGAAGGCTTGGGTGCTGCGGTATTTAACGATGGCAGAGCCGTCTCCCTGATTGATCTGGGAAACGAATTCCACGGATCCGTTGCCGCCCATCCAGATGGTGCAGTCGCGAGAGATCTCGACGCTAAGGTCGACGTCGTCGGCTGCGAGATCGCGCTGGAAGGTGATCACTAGGTGATCTTGCTTGAGGTCGTTGATCGTGACTGCTTCGATCGCGGCGCTGAAGGAATCGTTGCCATGGGTGGGGTCGCTGTCGCTCGTCCC
Organism: Verrucomicrobiales bacterium; assembly: GCA_047619485.1. Taxonomy (GTDB): domain Bacteria; phylum Verrucomicrobiota; class Verrucomicrobiia; order Verrucomicrobiales; family DEV007; genus JBLHKE01. The sequence goes on from JBLHKE010000031.1 coordinate 11,042, forward strand.
GAGGGCATATTCGAGGAGTCGTCTCAGGCCGTCCTCGTCATCGTCTGCGATCGGATCTCCCGCTAGCGGATCGCTATCGTCGGCGTCGGGGTTGCCACCTAGCAGAGCACTGCTGCGCCAGTTGCTCGGCAGCGAGTGGTCCGGTGGTGTCGCGCCGTCGGTGATGAGGACGAGGCTGTAGCCTGTAGATCCAGCCTCGGTCGGCCACGGGTGCCGGTCGTTGTAGGTAAAGTCCTGGATGGTGCCGCCGAGCGCGTCGACCAGGTGGATGCGCTCGCCCGCATTGTCGAGCCGCGACGGTCCAAATTCGCCCCCAATGCGCGCGTCGAAACCGTTGCCGTAGCGCGCGACGAAGGCTGCCTGGTTGCTGACGATGAGCACCCGCTCCCCTCGTGCGAGCGTGGTGATAGTCGAGCCGGTGAAGGTGAACTCGACGCCGGCCTCGAAGTGCACGTCGGTGAGATCGATCGTCTGTGCGCCGAGGTTGGCGAATTCAATCCACTCGTAGTCGGCGGCATCCACGGAGGTCGCTTGCTCGGCTGGCGATGGTTGGGCCGGAGCGTAGTGCAGTTCGCTGATGACGAGGTCGGATGCGCTCGCGATCGGACCGACAAGGTAGGTTCCGCGTAGGGCGCTCGACCAGGAGGTGAGCCCGCTACCGCTGCGCGCACGGGCGGTGATGATGGTAGTCGAGGGGACATCGACCGCTGCGCTGGTAGAGGCCGATGGCGAGACATTCCCCCCCGGCAGGCGCGGGTCGCTGCCATCGGTCGTGAAGTAGACGGTGCCGCCTGCTCCGGTGAAAGACACCTCGGTTCCGCTTGCGACTTGCCCAGGGACGACGGTGAACTGTGGCGGGTCGGTGTACTGGCTATCGATCCAAGTCGCGCGGTCGGAGAGCCAGGTTTTTAAGACGTTGACTTGGCTGGTGTAGCCACCGGATGGTCGCACGCCGGTCCACTTGTTGAAATTGCGTGCCTGTGGGGAAGTGCCGAGTCCCGGGTTGGTGCCGGCCGGGTCTTGGAAGTCAAGCTGGGCGACGTAGCTGTCGATGATGCTGTCGATGTTAGCAGTCGAAAACGTGGTCTTGCGCAGTTCCTGCCACAGGTCGGTGTGCGCCTGGCGGAAATCCGGGTTGGTGAGCGCTTGCCCCCACCACGGGTAACGCGAGTCGCCGTACATCTTGCTGGAATCGCCCGAGCCGTCCCACTGCGCCGGGTTGTTGTCGCGGCTGTCGGTCGACCCCATGGTGCGATCAAAATCCCAGATCGGTCCGGCACCGATTTTCCCCCCATTGGTCGGATCGCGGTGTTTGTAATAGTAACCACTGAGGCGGAAACCATCGACGTTCATCGCTAGGGTGTTGAGCCAGTGGTGGCGCAACCACGAGAAGCTGTCGAGGTAGTCGGTGAAATGTTTCCCGGTGGTAGGGTTCGTCCAATCGGAGCTATAGAGCGCGCTGTCGGCCTCGTTGAGATAATTGCGCAACCAGGTCTCCTGCGCCGGGGCGACGTCTTCTTCTTTCGGTTCGACCCAGCCGAAAGTCCCCATGCGATTCACGGAGAATCCGCCATCGCCAGGATCGAGGCGATCTTTTTTGAACAGGTAGCCGCCGCCCACCTCTGGCTCCGCGGTGTCGCCAACTGAGATTTTGGCGACGTCGATCCGATCCTTGTCGCGTTTGATTTTTTCCATCAAAGCGTAGACGCCGAAATAGTCGCCTGCGTACGACAGGTTGCCACCGCCGGTGTTGAGGAACACCTCGACGAAGCGCGTGCGCACTGCATACTCGCCAGTCTCGTTGCTGAGCTGGTAGATGAGTGGGTTGCGCATCAGCGCGCGGTCGAAGGTGTAGCGACCGCTGAGAACCCAGTCGGACTCGCTCGGCATCCCGAGCGGCGCGATCGCCTGGTCTTCCTTGTTCTCATCCTGCGCCTCGAGCGAGAGCGAGTATTTATCGAAGCCCGCTGACGACGAGCCACGCTTCTTCAGGTTGCAACGCGTCGCAATCCCGAGGTTGGCGGAGAGGTGGCTGCGATTGTCGCCGGCGACATCGGGTTCGATGATCCCCCAGAACCCATCGGTGTCGCCCCCAGGCTCGCCGCTGCCCCAACTCTCGAGGATCACGATCGGCAGGTTGGAGCTGAAGTTTGCGAGGTCGCCACTGAGGAATAGATAGGTCGTCATGGCGATCGGACCACTGGCATCATTCGCGCCGAAGATGCGTGCGCGCAATTGGGTGCTGTTGTTGCTGATGGTGATCGGCCCGGTGTATTCGGTCGAGCTGGTGTCGGGGGCGGATTCGTCGGTCGTGTAGCGGATGGTCTGGTCGGCTCCCGCCCCACTCAGGGTTACCTGGAAACTATTGGTGAAGGTTCGACTCGACTCGGAGATAGCGACGTTGCTGGCGGGCAGTCCCTGGTCGGTGCCGTTTACCGCACCGGGCGTCGGTACGAGGAAGTAACCGGGATCCCCGAGCGATGCATCGGACAGGCGCGTGGCGACGAGGCGCGGCCGGAACAGGAAATCGGAGCTGGTGCGGTTCCTGTTGAGCGCGTGGATGGCGAGCACGTTGTCACCTTCGAGCAACTCGGCGGTGAAGGCGCTGAGGTTGAAGGGGAGGAATTGGACCGCGGCCCCGTCCGCATGATCACCCTGCGCTGCAGAGGACCAAGTGGGAGTGCCGACCGCTAGGTCGCGCGCCACCTCGGTGCCGTTGAGGTAGGCGACGAAACCGTCGTCATACTGAAACTGCAACTCAAGAGCTGAGATCTCATCGACCGCCGTCAGGGTGAACGGGATGCGGATAAACGCCGAGGTCTGCTTGTTGTACATGTCGCTCTCGATGTTGGTTTTGATCAAGGTCTGGTAGCCCGAGCTGCGCTCGTAACCGACGCCTGTGGTGCCGCTCCGCCAGCTGCTGTCATCGAAATTCATCGGCTTCCAGGTGTCCCCCAACGCGGCGCTGGTCGGCACGTGAACCGTGCATGGGGCCTCGACGTCGAAGGCGAACTCTTCGCTCGTGTTACCGAGCTGCTCGAGCCCGTAGGAGGCGTCTTCAAATTGCAGCGGGTAGGTCGGGGCGTATTCGTCGATGACGGTCGTCCCGTCGGCCGCGACTAGCGCGAGATAGTCGCCATCAACGGAGAGTTTGAAATTGGTGTGCAACTCCGCTCCCGCCACCGCACGATTTTTGTCCGAGGCAAATACGAGCAAGAATGAGGATGGTGCTAGGGTGGTCGTCGCCGGGATTTGCCACTTGGTGAGCAGGGACAAGTCGTCGGTGAGATAGAATCCGCTCAGGTCGAGCGCCGTTGCGTCCGGATTAAAGATCTCGATCCAGTCGCTGTTGTCGCCGTCTTCGTCATCGATGGTCGAGCGGTTGGAAGCTTGGAATTCGGTGATCAGCGGCGCGGGGTGGGCAGCAGGTGTCAGTGCGAAAACAGTGGACGCCAAGGCGCAGACCACCAGCGAGTGGGGAATTTTAAAGATCATGGGGATTTGGGGCTGAGGATTGAGCCTTCTCAAACTACCTAGAATCAAGGATTTAGGCAAGTGGTATGACTTGTGACGGTGCCTGATTCGGTTTAGTGCCTGCATCGATCATGATGAGCAAAACCAAACCCTTCCGCGTTCTCTTTGTTTGCATGGGCAACATCTGCCGGTCGCCGGCAGGGGAGTGCGTCATGCGTCACCTTACGGAAAAAGCTGGGTCGGGGGAGCTGATCGATTGCGATAGCGCCGGGACGATCGACATGCACACTGGCAACCAGCCCGACTCGCGCATGCGCAAAGCAGCCCGCGGCAGGGGCATCGAAGTGGCTGGGGCGGCTCGCCAGATCAAGGCTGCGGACCTCGATGCGTTCGACTTGATCCTAGCGATGGACGCGGACAATCGTGCCTACATCGATCGGCTCAAACAACAGCATGGCGGATCCGCAGAGCTGCGGCAGTTTTGCGAACTCTGCCGGGAGCACGGGCTGGTGGACGTGCCCGACCCCTACTACGGTGGCGACGATGGTTTCGAGCTGGTGTTGGATTTGCTCGAGGATGGTTGTGCCGCCTTGCTCGATGAGATCAGGCGAGTGTAGACTGTCGCGGTGCACACGGTCTGGGAGTTGATTGAACGCGACCTCGGGTTCCGAATTGAGATCCGGGGTGTTCACGGCGGATGCATCAATCATTGCGCTGTCCTCACCGGGTCGGTCGGCCAGCTGTTCGTCAAGACCAACTCGTGGAAGAACTTCGAGACGTTCGTGGTGGAAGAGCGCGCGCTGGCTCAGATGGCGAAGGTCGGCGCGATCCAGGCGCCAGAGGTTTGCGAGCTCGGTTGCATCGGTGACTATTCGCTTCTAGCGCTGGAGTACATTCCGATGCGTCCCACGCGCAACGGTGGGTGCCCTGTGCTCGGCGAGCAGCTGGCAAGGATGCACCTCGCGCCTCCTGAGGAGGCTCGCTTCGGCTGGTGGGGTCGGAATTTCATTGGTGCTACCCCGCAGATAAACCGCTGGTGTGACGACTGGGCGACCTTCTTCGCGGAGCAGCGCATTGGCTTTCAGCTGGAGTTCGCTGCCGATTCTGGATCGGCGTTCGCACACGGAGATCGGCTGGTCGCACGCATCCCGGATTGGCTCGAAGGGCACGAGCCAGAGCCGTCGTTGCTCCACGGCGACCTGTGGAGCGGCAATGCAGGGTTTGCAGAAGACGGGCAACCAGCGATCTACGATCCCGCCTGCTACTATGGCGAACGCGAGACGGACATCGCTTTCACCGAAATGTTCGGTGGCTTTGAACCCGCATTCTACTCGGGATACCGGTCGGTTTTCCCCCTAGACGATGGCTACGAACGGCGCCGCGACCTCTACAATCTCTACCACGTGCTCAATCACTACAATCTGTTCAGCGATAGCTACCGCGAACAGGGCGAACGAATGATCCGCCAGCTGCTGGTCGGTTTTTGATCGCGGGCGGCAGCCGAGACGACTTGCGTTCATCATCGAGATCGGTAAGGTCTACATATAATTAAGTTATGTTAAGCACTGGCACCGAAGATCCCCCCGTCGTGAAGCTGTGTATCGACGACATCCAGGCGGAGGCCGATGCCGAACTTGCTGAGGTTTTTGGTGGTGAAGGTGGCGCTGAAATGCACTTCCGCTCAAAGTGGTACGTCGGTGGTATCTGGCCGTTCCGCCGCCTTTCGTTTGAGTGCCCAGGTTGCAGCCGCTGGCTGTCCGCCAGCCTAGCCCACTCCGACCGGCTCGGCATCTGCCCGAGTTGCGCTCTGACCCTGGCGACGCCCAACGTGGGTCAGGATTCGCCAGCTGAACTGGTTTCTTCTGCGAAAGAAATCTCGGCACTGCCCGCGCGCCGGCTTCCACAATCACATCAAGTGGCGGTGGCGACTCTAGGCAGTTTGGGAGCCGCAGCGAGATCGGCCCCGGCTGAGCAGGCATCCGATTTCAAACGCTTCGGCAGCACCGATGAGGAGGGCGAGTGGGGCATCAGCATGGACGCCAGCCTCGTGCCTATCCGCGTCGTGACTCGTTTCCAGTCGATCGTCCCGTGGCTGACACTGATCGCGCTGCTCGCCGCCGCGGGATTTGTCGGCAAGGCTTTCACCGCGATGGGTGAGCGGCGGGACGACACCCCGATCCCGTCCACTCACCCTGCAAAGCTTCAGCCAAAACACCAGCACGGTAGCGATCTGTGGGTAGTCCTCGACTCGCTCTCAACCGCCACAACGCCGGACGAACTTAGCACGATGGTGCGCGATTCAGCTGAGATGCTTCCTAAGATGCAGGCCTTTTACGCCGCCCGCCCGGGGGTTCAGCTACCGCACAAATTCGAACGCGCGCGCCCTGGTTTGAAAATCTACATGCTCAACGGCACGCGCTTTGCCCGCTTCGAGGGCCGTTGCGATGGGCGCCCAGTTAAATTCACTTTCGAGGAAACCACCTACGGCTGGCGCCTCGACTGGGAGAGCGTAATCGGATACTCCGGAACCAGTTGGAGCGATTTCCTTAGCCAGCGACCTCCCGGCGAACACCAGTTTCGTGTGATTGGAAAGATGTCGAGCGACGACCTGATCGAATACAATCGCGAGCGCTATGTCTGCATGCAGTTGACAGATCATTTCGAGACCGGCGACGCCTTCGTCCTAGTGGACAAATTCGGCCTGTCGGCGGCAAAGCTGGAAAAATTTTTCGAGGTCCACTCGAAGGGTATTTCGCCACGAACTTGGATCATACCCGTACTAAAACGATCCGACCAGCACGATCAGCTATTCGAGATGGTCGACCTGAAGTCCGGGAGCTGGCTGATCCCGTAGCGCAGATTTCTGATACATTCAGAGCGAGCCGCCTGCGAAACTCTCCACGATCAAGGCCAACACTGTAGCTGTAGGGTTTCGCAAGGATCGATGAAAGTTGATGAGAAATGCAGGCTAGGCGAGCAGGCCGGTGATCAACCGCCGGGATCGACCGGATTCACCCGCAGCGCCCGCGCCGCTCGCAGCTCGCCCCATTCCCCGCCGCGCATCTTTGCCCCTGCGGGCTTTCGTGACTTGGAAAAATGCTCTCCGAGAACCTCGAAAACTAATTTTAAGAACGTCTCCCGCCCCACCGCCATCCCGGCCGTGAAGTACCTGATCCGGCAGCGCAACAGCTGCGCCAGCGAGAGCCTTCCACCCTCTGCCCACACCTTAGCAACCGCTTCCCGTGCTAGTCCAGCACGAGCCGAACTCTCCTCCCCGATCCCGAAGAGAATCTTGCGGTACCGCGGGCCAACATCACCCCAGTGCGCCCCGGTCTTGATGTCTTCCAGAATGCGGGAGAGACCTCTGCGGGCGATCCGGTCACCAGCCACCGCCTCGCTGTAGCCGCTCCAGCGATAGTCCTTCGGGTCGTCCGCCAGTCCGGCCCGCACCGAATTCAAATCGATGTAGGCCGCCACCTTCAGCAACGAGTTCCAGTAACCTTCCACCAGAACGCTCTTAAACCGTGATTCCCAGAGGACTCCGACCCGCTCGTGTTCGCGGTTGAACCAAAGCGTGAATTTCTGCTTGAGCGTTTTCATAAACTCGCTCAGATCCCACATGCGTTTTAGATAACGATTCCGCAGATCCCGCAAGATTTCTCCGCCGAGACGTTGCGCCTCAGAGAACTCCCACTCGATCGCGATCATCGAGCCCGGCGCATACAGGGCACTGCAGCGATCCAATATCTCGGCATTCGTCGGCTCGGTCTCGGGCCGAGGAGGCACCTCCAGTAGCAGGTGGAAGTGATTCGAGAGGATCGTCCAAGTCAACACTCTTACCCCCGAGAACGCCTCCACCTGACGCATCGTCTTGCGGAACACATCTCGTTCGTGCGCCTCAAAGACAAAATTCCGATCCACAACCCGACTAACGCAGTGGTAATACGAACTACAAGAAATAGCAGGAAGGACGAATCGCGGCAGAGGCATACATATACCCTGGACATATGTTTCTCCAAGTTCAAGTTTTTTTTTCGGCTGCCCGGTCTGATCCGCGCTATATAGGAAGATAGATTGATGACCAGCAGCAACAACGACCTCCTCTATGAATTCGTGCAGCGCAAGATCGCCGAGATCGGCGAGCGCATGGACCTGAATCCCTCGATGCGCACCATTCTGTCCCAGCCGAAGAACGAGATCATTGTCAACTTCCCGGTGAAGATGGATAATGGCGAGCACCGGCTATTCAAAGGTTACCGCATCCAGCACAACAACGCCCTCGGCCCTTACAAGGGTGGCATGCGCTATCACCCGGACGTGCGGCTGGACGAGGTCAAGGCGCTGGCGATGCTGATGACGATCAAGTGCGCACTCATCGGGTTGCCGCTCGGCGGAGCGAAGGGCGGGATCAAGTTCGACCCGCATGAACTCAGCGCACGGGAACTGCAACGGGTAACGCGCCGTTTCACGGTCGCGCTGACCAACAACATCGGCCCCGGCCACGACATTCCGGCGCCCGACATGGGCACCGACGCGCAGACGATGGTGTGGATGATGGACACCTTCATGAACCTGTGCCCACCATCCGAGCGCTTTAGCGGTCGTGGGGTCGTCACCGGTAAATCGGTCGACTGTGGCGGCACGTTCGGGCGTGAATCGGCGACCGGCTATGGTACGATCATCTGCCTGCAAGAGTGGGCACGCCACACCGGATTCGATCTCGATGGCAGCAAATTTTCCGTGCAAGGATTTGGTAACGTTGGCTACCACGCGGCGACCGCACTCCACGATCTCGGTGCGAAAATGGTGGCGGTGAATGACCATTCCGGTGTAATCATCAATGATCAAGGCATCGATCCCTACGAACTGAAACAGCACACTGCCAGAACGGGTGAACTCGCCGGCTTCCACGGTCTGGAGGCGCGCTCGATCGAGGAGTTCTACAGCGCCGACGCCGATGTCTTTATCCCAGCAGCACTGGAGAATACCGTCGGCCCGTCCCAGGCCGACATGATTAAGGCTCGGGTCGTCGTCGAGGGGGCGAATGGACCAGTCACCGAGGCTGGCGAAAAAGTGCTGCTGGAAAATGGGATCGACATCATCCCGGACGTGCTCGCCAACGCGGGTGGTGTCACGGTCTCCTACTTCGAATGGATCCAGAACATCCGCAGTGAATCGTGGGATCTCGAACGGGTAAACCAGCGCCTCGAGAAGATGTTGACCAAGGCGTATGCGAAGGTGCTCGAAATCTACATCGAGGGCGAGGTGACGATGCGTGATGCCTGCTACATGCGCGCCATGCAGAAGCTGGCGAAGGTCTATGAGATGCGCGACGTGTTCCCTTAGGGCATGTTCGAAAATAACTTGGACATATCTGCTTGTCCTAGGAGCCTGTCGGACTTAGAGGATTCGAGCAAAACGTTTTAGAATTCCGATCCAGATCCGTTTGCTGGGGAGGATTTAAATGGATTTAATGACGATTCAGCGGGCGGATCTGGGCGAATTCTAAAATGATTCTTGCCGGAGCGGGTAAGTCCGACAGGCTCCTAGAACCTCCCAACAGCGTTGGAGTTTCTTTCAAGTAGTCCCGTAAACAAAGCAACCTCTGCCTTGGAGGTAGGCTCAATGGCTGCCCAGCTATTGACCAACCTATTTCCGAACAAGCCCTTAGGTAGACGTCATCGCCCCGATCAACTAGCGTCCCCTTACAAACCCAACTCGCCATTGTAATAGCTGCTCCAGCGCAAGTCGTTAAGGTATCGGAATGCTATTCAAGATGTTGGTATCACCGTTAGTTTGGTTGTTCATTGCCAGTTCGATTTCGCACGTGGGTTCGTCGGTATGCTATCGTGCGGTGGAAATTTTCTACCTAGCGGCAGAGGTCGATCCCGGAGGGGAGGGGAGAGACGCATGAGCGGTGAAATCGTCACCTCCCCACTGACTTGGTGCATCGTTGGGATCGCGTTCATCGGCAGCCTGTTCGCCTGTCGTGGGCTCGCTGACCGTTTCTGGTTTACACTAGTGATGCCGGTCGTCTACGCGATGCTATTCTTCCTGTGCCTTCTCATCATCGGCGGGATCGCGGGCAACTTCTTCCCACCGAGCCACGGCGAATCTCTAACGATCCTAGCCATCCTGCTCTCATCGATCACCTGTTTGAGCATCTTCGTCCTACAGGTCTGCTCGATGGCGAAAGACACGTGTGGTGGATCGCGCGGCTACTCGATCCGGACAACTCGCAAGCGCTACGCCAATATTCGGCCAGCGACGCTTCAGCGGCTGCCAACGCGCAAGCGTTGGAGCGGCTAGCAATTGATCTGTCATGGCATGACCTACATCCATCGGCCAGGCGGGGCAGGCGATTGCCCCTAGGCAAAGAACCGATCTCGCGGGAGGCAACTATCTGCCCACATTGGCGGAGCGATTTGAAGAATCACGAAGAGTGGCAGGCGTGCCAACAGTCGGAGACATCGGCCGGATGCGCGATGAAGGCACTAGTCCTGTTCTTCGGCTTCACTGCCCGCTTGGGTACCAATTCTAAGCGTCGCTGGGTTAGCCCTCTAGGGATATCTTCTCGATGGAGAAGCGCAGCGCTAGATTGTTGCCGACGAAGTATTCGTAGGTCAGTGTGGCTCCGGATTTCAATAGACGCCGGATCGTTTCGTCCTGCTTGGCGACCTCGATCTTGTTGGTGCGGAGCAAGGTCTCGCTGCTCGACATCGCCTCCATGCTGAGACCGTGCACGCGGAACTGGTAGATGATCTCTTTGCCTTCTGCTACGGCACCGATAATGTCGGTGTGCGGGTTGAGGACGATCGGCACCTGCTCGTTGATTTCGATGGCGTGCTCGTTGAGGTCTGCGACGATGTCTACCTTGAGACGCTGCCAGGTCACGAAGGAAAACGCGCTGACCATGGCAAGCAATGCGATGAGGAAGGTACTGAATTTCATGGCTGATCCCTGATCGCCACGTGGCGGATCGACGCTAGATACTAGTGCTCATCTCCACGTTGTAAACCGGGAGTGTTCTATGCGCATTCTCATCTTTGAGGTTTCATCTTTCTGGCTCCCAGCTAGGATCCCCACCCGTGAGCTAGGCAATCAGCAAACGCAAGAGCGATGAACGTCCACCACCTCGAACTATTCTACTACGTCGCCAAGTTCCGCGGGATCACCCCAGCGGTGCGCAAGATGCCCTACGGCATCCAGCAGCCGGCGGTGAGCGGACAGATCCTCCAGCTCGAGCGCGATCTCGGGGTGAAACTTTTCCAACGCCGCCCCTTCGCCCTGACGCCTGCCGGGGAGGAACTCTACGACCACATCTCGGGCTTCTTTTCGAAACTCCCCCAAGTCGCAGCACGACTCCGCGGGGAGGAGAGCCAACACCTGCGCCTCGCCGCCTCGGCCGCGGTGCTGACGACGCACATCCCGGATATCCTAACTGGCCTGCGCACTGAGTTTCCCGACCTCAGGCTAACCTTGCGCGATGTCCCGCCGTCCGAGGTCGAACCGCTGCTCATCTCGCAGGAGATCGACGTCGCCATCACGCTGCTGCACCAGAAGCTCGCCGCCGGCGTGCAGGCGATTGAGTTGCTGCGCCTTCCGATCATGCTCGTGGCGCATGAGAGCTCGCCGGTGAAACGTTTTTCGCAGATCGCCAAAGAGGGCGACGTGATCACCGAGCCGCTCATCTCGATGCCGCCGAACGAGACGATCAACCAGCTGTTTCAGGGCGAGCTGGAGAAGCGCCAGCTGCAGTGGCAGCCGAAGGTCGAGGTCAACTCCCTCGACCTCGTGCAGAGCTATGCGGCGCACGGCTACGGGCTGGGTCTGGCGGTAGATATCCCGGGACGCCAGTTGGCACCTGAACTGCGCCGCATCCCGCTGAGCGGCTTCCCGCCACTGCGCATCGCCCTGCTCCACCAAGGGGAACTCAACCCGGTCGCGCAGCGATTCTCCGAGGCCGTCAAAGCCTATGCAAGCGCCCTAACAAAACAAAAAAAGAAATAGCCGATGCCATCTCCCCGAGCCCTGATTTTTGATTTTGACGGCCTGATCGTCGACACCGAGACCTCCATCTATGAGGCATGGCGCGAGGTCTATTTGGAGCATGGGCAAGACCTAGAATTGGCCACCTACGCGAAGTGTGTCGGTAGCGACCACGGCATGTTTGACCCGATGCAGCACCTCGACGAACTGCTCGGTAGGA